>JAZDIS010000486.1:0-5443 GCA_043804705.1 Pseudomonadota bacterium
TTGCCACTGAAGGTATGGCCGTGGAAAAATGTTTTTCCCTCAGCATAGTCGGCATAAAAAGCCTGAAAAATCTCCTCGCTGGTCAACGTCGCAGCCATGGGCAAGATACCACCGGTCAGCCCTTTTGACAAACAGAGAAAATCAGGCGCAACCCCGGCCTGCTCCAAGGCAAACATGGTTCCGGTGCGGCCGAACCCGGTGGCCACCTCGTCAAAAATCAGATGCACCCCATATTCCCTGGTCAAAGCGGCGAGCTTGTGCAAATACTTTGCGGGATAGATGATCATACCCCCCGCTGCCTGGATCAACGGCTCGATGATCAGGGCGGCAATTCGCGCGCCCTGATCGGCCAGAAGTTCCGCCAACGGTTGCAGGCACTGGCAGCCGCAGCTTTCTTGGACAAGACCGACCGGACACCGGTAGCAGTATGGGGATGGCAGGCGATGGGAGGGAAAAAGCAACGGGGCAAAAGGACCATGGAATTCCGGCACCCCGCCCAGACTCATGGTGCCGATGGTATCTCCATGATAACCGCGCTCTACCCCCACCAGCTCGCAGCGGTTTGGCTGCCCAACCTGCCGCCAGTACTGGAGCGACATCTTGATCGCGATCTCGCAGGCCGTGGAGCCATTGTCCGAATAAAACACCCGGGAAAGTTCGGGCGGCGCAAGGCGCACCAGCTGTTCCGCCAAAAGAATCGCCGGTTCATGGCTGGTACCGGCCAGCAGCACCTGATCGAGCCGCGTCAGCTGGGAGCGGACCTTTTCGGTGATGGTTGGATGACTATGCCCATGAACAATGCACCACCAGGAGGAAATAGTATCGAAATACCTTCTCCCCTTCTGGTCGAAGAGGCAAACGCCCTCCGCCCTGTCGACAAGAAGCAGGTCACGCTGGGCATAATCCTGCATCTGGGTGTACGGATGCCAGAGAAACCGCTTGTCTTTCTCCTGGAGGGTTGACACGACGCTCACACGCCGCTGACAATCTTGTAGATTGCCTGGTACTGGCGGTGCTGTTCCGCATGGTCAAGGCCATAGCCAACCAGAAAGCCATCCGCCACCACAAACCCGGCATAATCCACCACCACCTCAACCTCGCGCCTTTCCTTCTTGTCAATCAAGGCGCAAATCCGCACCGATGCCGCCTTCCTGGCCGTCAGGAGTTCCTTGAGGCAGGCAAGGGTTCTGCCGGTATCGACAATATCCTCCACCAGCAGGATATCCTTCCCGGCCAGCGCAATCTCGGTGTCCTTGCTGCAGTGAATCGCCCCGGAAGAGCAGGTGGCGGAGCCGTAACTCGAAACCCGGATAAAATCTATTTCAAGGGGCAACTCGATTTCCCGAACCAGATCGGCGAGAAAGATAAACGCCCCATTTAAAATGCCGATCATAACCAGCTGGCATCCGGAATAATCACGGGTAATGGCTTGGCCAAGCTCTTTGACTCTTTTGGCGATATCGCCCCTGGAAATAACCTCTTCCTTCTCGATCATCTGTCCCTCTAGAGAAAATTCATAATGCACAGCCACAGCCATGGTCGATAATAATCGTTGACGTTGGTCAAGGGAAGCACCTATAAATAAAGGATGCTGCCTCTTGTCTGGAAAATTCCCCAGACCGCCTCCCAGTTTACCAAAATAAAAAAGGAGCCCCGCCATGAAACGCTATGAATGTTCGGTCTGTGGTTACATCTACGACCCGGCGGACGGAGACCCGGACTCAGGCATCGCCCCGGGCACTCCTTTTGAGGATCTGCCGGACAACTGGGCCTGCCCCATCTGCGGAGCCAGCAAGGATCAGTTCACTCCCATCGATTGAGCGCTAGAGCAGGATATCTCCGGTGATATTGGCCCAGATTTTGTCGATCTCTGCGGAAAACGAATTGACAAACTGCGACACATTGACCTCTTGGAACGGGCGGTGGTGTTCTTGGATCAACGCCCAGGAAAAAGAGCGCAAGGCGTCCTGCGTTGTCACCTGGGGCTGTCCCAGACAGACGCCCTTCATTGAGGCGAAAATATTCGCCAAATTCACCAAGGCCACCGGCACCTGGTTGGTCGTTGCCCTTTCCGGCACATGATGGAAGTGCATCACGTCCATATAGGGTTGCGGCAGGCCAATGCCTTCGGCAATCCAGACACCCGCCTGACCGTGATCAACGCCGATATATTCCTTTTCCGCTCTGAGCAGATCCTGCATCTCCGCTGAAGGCTGGGCATACTGCGGGTAAAAATTCGGCGACATCCCGTCCAGCACCAGCATGCCCAGATCATGCAGGAGGCCACACAAATATAGATCCGCCGAGGTGTTTATCCGAATTATCTCCCGCAGCATCTCGGCAATTCTGCCAACAACCACCGCATGTCGCCAGAAATCCCTGGAGACCGAGGAAAACCCGCTGAAGGCCTGGGCAGACTTGGCCGCCCTGATAGTATCGGCCACCACCTCTTGAATCTGCTTGACTCCGACAATAACCATGGCGAGCGGAACTGTGCCCACCATGTTGGCCCTTCTATAGAAGGGCGAATTGGCTGTCTGGATCACCCGGCAACTCAGCACGGGATCAAGAGAGATCAAATCAGACAAGCGCCGGGTATTGTCGATGCCCCCACCGTTTTTCATCATGACGCTCAACTCGGCGGCAACAGCGGGGTTCACCGGCAAAACCGCCTCCGGATGCACCCGATGATGCAGCTTTGCTGGTGTCTGCCGCTGATCCTTCTCGGGCATGGGGGGAATAGAGATGGCCGCCCTGGATTTCTCTGCTCTCTCAGGCCGGTCCACACCCCGCTCCGAATTCACGGGTTGCGTGCGCGGCTTTTCTTCGACTCCCGGCGAGCTGCCATCGGAAAACACTTTCTGCAAAACGGAAGGATTCGCCTCTTCACCATCACGTCCGGCAACTCTTTTATTGGCAAGATCCAGCCTGCTGACCAGCCGTTCACAGAACCGTTTATAAAATTTCAGCTGCAGAAAAACATTTGAGGTACTGACAATCTCGGGCTCAACCCGCAGGATAAAGGATTCCGTGCTTGCCACCACGTCGGCGGTCCGTTTAATTTCAGTAACAAGGGCCATTTCGCCGAAACAATCCCCGGTAACAAGGGTGGTGAGCTGAATAGGCTTTGCTTTCTCCGGCAGCCGTTTTTCAACCCGGACCTCGCCCCTGACCAGAATGTAAAAAGCCCGTTCGGTTGTATTTTCCTTGATGATTACCGTGTTGGGAGGAACCCGGAGCCATTTGCTCACCTGGAGAAATTGCTTGAGCTCATGATCATCAAATCCATAAAAAAAACTTACCTTTTTCAGGAATTCAATCTGTTCGTCAAGGTCGATCTCTTTGAGTTTCTTGCCTGAGGCCATGACTTTTCCTTCTCCGTTGCACTGCGGCAGTTCCATTGCTGCCCAGAAATAATCCCGCTATTTTCCGAGACAAAAATCCGCAAAAATCATATCCAGCACATCATCCGTGGTTGTTTCCCCGATAATGTCCCCAAGAAAAGCCAGAGCGGCCTGAAGATCAATGGCCAGGAGATCCGGCGGCAGGTCCGCGGCCAGCCCCTCGCCAACCTGTAGCACTGCGGCAAGTGCGCATTGCAAGGCCGCAGCATGTCGCACATTCGGCGCGGCAACCCCCGGTTCCTGAAGGCCATGTCCTCCGGTGGCCGCCTCGTACACCGCATCCTCCAGATGATGGATGCCCTCGCCGGTTGTGGCGGAGATGGCGACAACCGGCACCCCGGCGAATGCCTCTTCATACCGGCCAATATCCAGCGAAGTCGCCCGATCGATCTTATTGACCACCACCACGATCTTTTTGTCTGCAGCCACCTCAAACAGGGCGCGGTCTTCAGCCCGCAGCCCTTCTGCCCCGTCAAGAACCAGCAAAACCAGGTCCGCCTCTCCCAGTTTTTGCCGAGCGCGGCGGATGCCGATTTCTTCCACCGCTTCGGAGGTTTCCCGGATGCCCGCCGTATCGACAATGCGCACCGGCACCCCTTTGATGTCCAGACACTCCTCTATGGTGTCCCTGGTCGTTCCGGGAAGTTCCGTGACTATGGCCCGCTCTTCCCGGAGAAGACAGTTGAGCAGACTGGATTTACCGACATTGGGCCTGCCGAGAATGACCACGGAGACCCCCTCCCTGATGATTTTCCCCCCCTCCGCCCGAGCCAGCAACCGGGCCAGCGGTTCCGCCACTTCCTTTGCCAGCCTCGCCTTCAGCGCGTGGACGTTGAGGATCTCCACCTCCTCGTCGGGAAAATCGATGGCCACCTCAATGATAGCACGAACCGCGACCAGCGCATCGCGAATTCTCCAGATCTCCCCATGCAAGCCGCCGCGAAGCTGACTCACCGCAAGGCTGGCGCCTTCTTTGGTTTTGGCACCCAGTAGTTCGGCAACCGCCTCCGCCTGGGTCAGATCGATCCGGCCATTGAGAAAAGCCCGCTTGGTGAATTCCCCAGGCTCTGCCAAACGGGTGTCCGGAAAGGTCACGATCCGGGCAAGGATTTCCTGCAGTAGCAGATAACTGCCGTGGCCATGGATCTCCACCACATCTTCTCTGGTGTAGGTCTTGGGTGCCCGCATGTGCACGGCAAGAACCTCGTCAATTACCGCCCGGGTTTCCGGATGGACAATGGCGCCAAAATAGAGCCTGTGGCTGATGAACTTATGCGGGGGATTTTTCGGTTGAAAAAGCTGCTTGAAGATTGCGTAGGACTGGGGGCCGCTCATCCGGATGATGCCGATTCCGCCGGCGCCGGGCGGCGTTGCTATGGCGGCAATGGTCGCCTCGTTGAACTCCGGGAAATCACGCATGCCACAGGTTCCTTGCCTTATGAAATCCGGCGGTACCGGATTTGATTTTTTACGAGGACATCACTCCTGATTCTTTATTCTCCGCTGTAACTATTCAGCTAACGTCAAAAACAGACTGAAACATGTAAACTGTGACTGTTCAGCAGCGCCGCTTCGCTGCTGAACAATTACTCTCCACCCTTCTTTTTTCGTGGCGAACGCCGCCGCCCTTTCCCTGGCAGATAGATAAGTACCTTTTTAAACAGCCCCTCACCTACGCTGCGGCTTCTGATCTCGGCGTCATCCTGCAGGGCCATGTGCACCATGCGTCTTTCCGCGGGATTGATGGCGGGAATGGTCCTGGTCTTGCCGGTTTCCTTGACCTCCTGAGCCAGACGCATGGCTCTCGCTTGGAGCTCCCCCATCCTGTTCTCGCGAAAACCACCGGCATCAAGGGCAAAAAGAACCTTCTGGGGAAATTTTCGGGTGATGATCTTGCGCATCACATACTGCAGACCGTCAAGGGTCTGTCCCTCCGGCCCTACAAGGATATCAATAAAATCCCCGGCGATCTTGGCGTGGACTTTATTGTTCTGATCCTGCTCAATACTGATTTCCGATGGACAACCCATGAGTGCCAG
>JAZDIS010000487.1:0-15132 GCA_043804705.1 Pseudomonadota bacterium
CGGGCTCAAGGGCGGCAAGCCCTTCGCACCTGCGGGTCATGGAGCCGTTGTTGTAATGGGCCAGCCTCCGGCCGGTGACCAGGATGAGGGGGTACTGGTCATCCGGGCGTTCCAGGGTTTCCACATTGCCCAACAGGGAAAATCGCCCCTTGCCCCTGGTAAAACTCTCTTGATGAAGAATAGGGGTGCCGGGGTGTTCCCGGTGCGGGCAGGGCCAGATCAGCCCCTCGCCTTCCAGCCGCTCATAGCGAATCCCCCCCAGGATCGGAGTGCAGCGGGCGATTTCCTCCATGATTCTGGCCGGGCTTTCATAACTCATGGGGTAGCCCATGGCCCCGGCCAAGCGGCAGGTGATCTCCCAGTCGGGCAGGGCCTCGCCGGGCGGCTCCACCGCCTTCCTGATCCTGCGGACGCGGCGTTCGGCATTGGTGAAGGTTCCGTCCTTTTCATAAAAACAGGCGGCGGGCAGCACCACATGGGCCATTTCCGCGCTCCTGGTGAGAAAGATGTCCTGAACCACCACCATTTCCATCGCCGCATAGGCAGCCCTGATCTTGTTGAGGTCGGCCTGGGTGTGGAGCGGATCGTAGCCGATGCAATACATCCCCTTAAAACGCCCATCCCTGGCGGCCTCGTACATCTCCGGCTCGGTGAGCCCTTGGTTTGCGGGCAGCTCCGCGCCCCAAGCCTGGCTCAGCCGCTCCCTGGCCGCAACATCCGCCACATCCTGATACCCCGGAAAAACATAAGGCAAGGCGCCCATGTCGCAGGAACCCTGGACATTGTTCTGCCCACGCAGGGGACAAATCCCTGCGTGGGGGCGGCCCACGTTGCCGGAGGCGAGCGCGATATTGGCCAGCCCCATGACGCCCTGGGTGCCGTTGCGGTGCTCGGTGACCCCCAGGCCATAGAGGATCATGCCCTTTTTCGTGGCGCAGTAAAGGCGGGCCGCCTGGCGCACCAGCTCCGGGGCGACCCCGGTCCGTGCCGTCATGGTCTCGGGGCTGTAGGCCACCACATGTGCCTGCACCGCTTCCAGGTTTTCGGTCCGCTTGGCAATGAAATCCCTGTTTTCCAGACCTTCGTCCAGGATGGCATGAAGCAGGGAGTTCAGGAGTAGGACATTGGTTCCAGGCACCAGCCTTAGCCAGAGATCGGCCATGGCCGCCATCTCGGTGCGCCGGGGATCGATGACGATGAGCTTTGCGCCATTGCGTACCGCCCGCCGTACCTTCATGCCCACCACTGGATGGGCCTCGCTGGTGTTGGAGCCGCAGATCAGAATAACCTCCGCCCCCTCGATGTCGGCAAGCGAGTTGGTGGCCGCCCCACTGCCCAAGGCGATGCGCAGGCCGCTCACCGATGGGGCGTGACAGACCCTGGCGCAGTTGTCCACAGAGTTGGTCTTGAATGCCAGACGAGATAATTTCTGGGCCAGGTAGTTGACCTCGTTCTCACAACGGGAGGAAGACAAGACGCCGAGCGCCTCCGGGCCGAAGGTATCCCGGATATGGGCAAAACGGCGTGCCGCGAAATCAAGGGCCTCCTCCCAGATGACGCGACGGAACGGCTCGTCCAACCGCTCACGGACCAGGGGATGGGTCAACCGCTCGGGATGGCGGTGGAAATCAAAGCCGAAACGGCCTTTAACGCAGAGATCGCCATGGTTCGGCGGGGCGTTGTGCCTGGCCTTGACCTCAAGGAGCACCCCCTGCTTGACCTGGAGATCGATCTCACAGCCGGTGCCGCAGTAAGTGCAAACGCTCCGCACCTCCTCGGCTTCGCCGGGCAGAAGCGGCAGACCAAGCTGCTTTTTGGTCAACGCCCCGGTGGGGCAGGCATCGACGCAGGCCCCGCAGGAGACGCAATCGTCCCCGATGGCCAGATGGATGTTGAGCAATTGCCCGTTTTCCTCTGCGCAGGAAACGGAAATAGCCGCAAACTCACAGACCCGTTCGCACCGAGAACAAGCAACGCATCGGTTCGGATCAACGGCGATGAAACGATGCGAGTCATCCGGGGCATAAAGCCGCTTTTCCGGCGCGCTGGAACTCACTACCTTGTGCTCCCTACAGAGTGGCCGCAGACTGCATTTGGCCAGCCCCAAACAACCGCAGGCAAGACAGCGCTTTGCTTCCCGCTCGGCCATCTCTTCGGTGAAGCCTAATTCCACCTCGGCAAAATCGCCGATCCGCCGCTCCGGGGAGCGGACCGGCATCTGTTCGCTCAGGCGGACCGGAAAGCCGTTGAAGTTGCGCATGTCCATTTCTTCAAACTTTTTTCCCCGGCTGAAATTGAAACGGCCATCGCTCAGCTGGGCATCCCCACCGCTCAACTGCCGGTGGATCGCCTCCGCCGCCCTGCGCCCGGCATCCACCGCCTGAATTACCGAGCGCGGACCGCTGACCACCTCGCCGCCTGCATAAATACCGGGCAGATTGGTCTGCATGGTGGAGGGCTCGGACTTGATCGTCTGCCTCGGCGTTACGGCGAGCCGCACTTCCAGTTCCCCGTAACGGCGGAACTCCTCGTCCGCCTCCTGCCCCAGGGCGTTGATCACGGTCTCCCCCCTCCAAGTCAGACAGGAGCCCGCAACCGGCAACGGCCTGCGGCAACCTGTGGCATCTGGCTCGGAAAGCACGGTTCTGGTCATCCCCACCTCGATGCGCCCATCCGCCCCTTTGTGGATGGCAAGGGGTGCGGCCATCAGAAAAAACTTCACTCCTTCCTGTTCCGCCTCGACGATATCCCGTTGATGGGCGGCCATTTCCGTCCGGGACCGGTCATGGATCACAGTGACCTCGACCGCGCCAAGGCGAACCGCGCATCGCGCCGCCTCCACCGCCACCTTACTGCCCCCGATGATCAGAACCTTCCCGGCAAGATTCCGCATATCCCCGGTTGCCACCTGACGCAGAAAGACAAGGCCGTCCAAGATCGGCTCTGCTCCCGGCACGGTGAGTGCTTTCTGGCGACCCATGCCAATGGCGATGAAAATCGCCTTGAACCCCTGATCCTGTAAATCGCGGAGCACAAAATCCCGCCCCCATTCCCTGCCGGTGCGGACGTGCACCCCCATGGCCAGGATGGCCTCAATCTCCAGAGCCAGTTCTTTTTTGGGGAGCTTGAAGGAGGGGATGGCGTAACGGGTCATGCCGCCCAGTTCCGCTGCCGCCTCAAAGACGGTGACGCTGTGTCCCTGTTTTCTCAAGAAACAAGCGGCGGACAATCCCGCCGGTCCGCCGCCGATCACCGCCACATTCTTGCCGGTGGCCAACGGCACCGGCTCAACCGGCAAACCGCTCTTTCGGCCATATTCAACGACAAACCGCTTGAGATGGTTGATGGCGATGGGCTCGTCGAGCAACACCCGCCGACAACGGGTCTCGCAAAAACTGGGACAGACCCGGCAGACGATGCCGGGCAGGGGATTTTTTTCCTTGATCAGACGCAGGGCCGCTTCGTACTGGCCTTGGCCGATGAGATTGACATAGCCCTGCACATTGATACCGCCGGGACAGGTAAGATTACAGGGCGCCTTGCAATCGCCGTAATGGGCCGAGGCAAGTTGTTGCAGTCTCTCCTGGCGGTGCGTGCGTAACGCCGGATTTTCGGTTTCAACCGCCATGCCGTACCGCACCAGGGTCCGGCAGGCGCGAATCTGATGGCCGTCCGCCTCCACCAGACAAAGAAGACAGGGGCGCTTGGCATCCGGGTGGCCAGGGAGATGGCAGAGATGGGGAATCTCCACCCCAGTCGTTGCCGCGGCCTCCATGATCGTAGTCCCCGCCAAGGCGCTAACCGATCGCCCATTGATGGTAAGCGTTATCTGCACACTACTCATGGGACAAACTCTTCCATCAGCTCGGTCAAGGCCTTATCGCATTTGTCATGCACCAGTCCGGCAATGGTCTCGCGCTTGAAATCCCCGGCCTTCATCATCTCCTTGGAGGCATTGAGCAGGCCGGTGCGGAGCTTGCGGCCATTGGCCGCCTCAGCCGCCAAGTTGAGCTTTGTCCGCAGGACGAGGGGGTCAAGCCCTTCGCTGCTGCCCAAAGGCCCGAGTTTCGCTGCCTGCCCGGTGAAGCGGGTGATGATCTTTACGAAGTTCGGCCCCTCGGCCGCCGAGGCCCATTCGATAAGAAAACGATCCCGGCTCACTCCCAGCCGAGCCAGAGCTTCGTGTACCAGGGCGGCGGAAACCAAGGCGTGGTAATTGCCGTCCTGGTAATGGCACTCGCCGGGGTGGCAGCCGCCGACAAAAATCGCATCCGCTCCGCTGGCCAGCCCTTCCAGGGGAAAGGAAGGGTCGAGCCTGCCGGTGCACATGATGCGGATGACCCGCAGGTTGGGGGGATACTGATAGCGGCCCACCCCGGCCGAATCGGCGGCGGTGTAGCAGCACCAGTTGCAGAGAAAACCGAGAACTTTTGGTTGGTATTGCTCAATCATTGCTCGCTCCTTGTTGCTGGCCAAAGGCCTCGATTTGCGCCCGGATGCCCTCCAGGGTGAAACGGCCCATGTCGATGGCCATGGTGGGACAGCGGGCCGCGCACACTCCGCACCCCTTGCAGGAGGCGGTCAGGGTTTGCGCCTTGCGGGGCTTCGCCTCCTTGTCGATCTTGATGGCCTTATACGGACAAAAGGATTCGCAGGCTCCGCAGCCGATGCAGAGATCCGGATCGACATGGGACACAATGGGTTCCGGCGAGATGGAACCCTTGGCCAGGGGCTGACAGGCCCGACCCGCTGCCGCCTGGGCCTGGGCAATGGTCTCGTCCATGGTCTTGGGTCCATGGGCCAGGCCGCAGACATAGACCCCGTCCACCGCTAGATCAACCGGCCGCAGCTTGACGTGGGCCTCCAGATAAAACTTCTCGGCGGTGACCGGCACCTTGAGCATCCTTGCCAAAAGCGACGGGTCTTCCGGCACGATGCCCACCGACAGGACCAGCAGATCGGCTTCCCGCTCCACCTCTTCCCCGAGAATCGGGTCAAAAACCGTGACCTTGACCGGACTTGCCTTGCCGCGCCCCGCCCGCACCCGGGGCGGATTGTCCGTCTGGTATCGGGTGAAGATCACCCCCAGTTCCCGGGCCTTGCGGTAATCGTCTTCCAGAAAGCCGTAGGCCCGCATGTCCCGATACAGAACGGTGATGGCCAATTCGGGATCAAGGGCCTTGAGACGCAAGGCGTTTTTCAGGGCCTGGCCGCAGCAGACCCGGCTGCAGTAAGCCAAATCCTCGCCCCGCGAGCCCACGCACTGGATCATGACCACCTGTTTCATCTTGGCGGCAAGCGGGCGGACCGCAGACAGACGTTTCTCCAGTTCCAGCTGGGTCATGACCCGGTCGGAAACGGGGTACAGGTACTGTCGCGGCTCGTAGGCCATGCCGCCGGTGGCGATCACCGCCACGCCGTGATGCACCACTTCGCTGCCCGTCTCCCCGGCGATGGTGGTGGTGAAGTTGCCCACATAACCGGAGATGCCGGCCACCGTGGCCTTGGTACGCACGGTTATCCGCGGATGGCGTGTCACCCTGTTGATCAAGGTGTGCATGGCTTTCCGGGGATCATCGCCAAAGCGATCCGCAGTGAGCAACAGCGCCCGGCCGCCCAGAGTGCATCCCTGCTCGACCAGGGTGGTTGGGAACCCCTGCTCGGCAATGGACAGGGCTGCGGTCAATCCGGCCAAGCCGCCGCCGATGACCAGCGCAGCCGGGGTGACCGGCAGCCGCTGCTCCGGCAAGGCCACGAGATGGGCCGCTTTGGCCACGGCCATGCGGACCAGATCCTTGGCTTTGGCCGTGGCCTTTTGCGGTTCGTGCATGTGCACCCAGGAACATTGGTCCCGGATATTGGCCATCTCGAACAGGGCCCGGTTCAGGCCCGCTTCCCTCAGGGTGGCCTGGAAGAGCGGCTCATGGGTGCGGGGGGTACAGGCGGAGACCACGATGCGGTTCAGGTTGTGCTTTTTGATGATCTCCGTCAGGTGCCGCTGGGTATCCTGGGAGCAGGAGTAGAGGTTGTCGGTGGCATAGACCACCCCCGGCAGCTCCCTGGCGTAATCGCGCACCGCCCGGACATCCACGACCCCGGCGATATTGATCCCGCAATGGCAGACAAAGACGCCGATGCGGGGTTCCTCGCCGGAGATATCGCGCTCCGCCGGAAACTCGGCCCTGGTCATCTCCGTGCCGCGCGCCAAGGCCAGTTGCCCCGAGCAGAGGGCCGCGGCCCCGCCCGCCTGGGTCACCGAATCGGGGATATCCTTGGGACCCTGGAAGGCGCCGATCACATAGACCCCGGGCCGGCTGGTGGCCAGGGGCGCATCGTTGCCGGTTTGGGCAAAGAGGTAGCGGTTCAGCTCGATACCGGCCGCCTGGGCGAGCTGCTCCGCGTCGTCGGGCGCTTCCAGACCCTGGGAAAGGACGACCAGATCGAACTTTTCGTACTGATGGTTGCCGTCTTCCGTATGCCAGGTAAGCAGCAGCCCGCCGTCGAACACATCCTCCACCTTGGGAGGGCGGGCGTAAATCACCCGGAAGTTGCCTTCGGCCACGGCCCGCTCCCTGGCTGCGTCAAAGCCCTTGCCGTGGGTGCGGACATCCATGTAAAAGAGGGTGATCTCGCAGTTCGGATCATGCTCGCGGGCCAGCGTTGCCTGCTTGATCGCGTACATGCAGCAGACCGAGGAACAGTAGTTGTTGCCGCAGTTTTCATCGCGGGAGCCGATGCACTGCAAGAAAGCGATCTTCCGGGGATGTTTTTCGTCCGAGGGCCGGACGATCTCGCCGCCGGTTGGACCGGAGGCGCACATCAACCGCTCGTGCTCAAAGGCGGAAAGCACATCCGCAAACCGGCCCCAGCCGTAGCGGCCAAGCACCTCCTCGCTCACCCGGCCGAAACCCGGCGCCAGGACCACCGCGCCCACCGGGAGTTCCACGATCTCTTCCTGCTGGTCGAAGCGGATGGCCCCAGCCTGGCAGGCCACGGCGCAGAGGCCGCAGGTATCGTAATTGAGCTTGAGGCAGGCCTTGGCGTCGATATGGTAGCTGGTGGGCACGGCCTGGGCATAATCGATATGCGCCGCGTTGGTGCTGCCCAAATTTTCGTTATAGTCATCGCCGATCTGCTTGAGGCAATACATGGTGCACTGACCGCAGCCGGTGCAGATCTCCTCGTCGATATAGCGGGGCTGTTTGCGGATTTTCGCCGTGAAATTGTCCGGCTCGCCGGTAAGGGCGATCAATTCAGACTTGGTCAGGATTGTGATGTTGGGGTCGCGGCCCGCCTCCACCAGCTTGGGGGCCAGGATGCAGAGGGAGCAGTCGTTGGTGGGAAAGGTCTTGTCCAGCCGGGCCATGACGCCGCCGATGGCGCCGCTTTTCTCGACAAGATAGACCTTGAGGCCGAGTTCGGTAAGGTCAAGGGCGGCCTGGACACCGGCCACCCCGCCGCCGACCACCAGAACCGAACCGATTGTCCGCAGGGCGGACGAATTTGGTGCGGGAGCGTGCATGATTCCTCCTTGTTGTGACATGGGACGGAAGAGAAAACTCTTCCGAATTGCCGCGGAGCTTCAAACCCGCTCGGCTGGCAACCCAGATCAAAGGAGGAGAAAAATCACCCGTTTTGCTGGAGAATCCTGGAGGGAGGGAAGGAAGAGCGGCTGTCTGTTTCGACCCGGACCGGGCCGACCGGCAAACGCCGGAAGACTGCTCAATGTTTTGATAGATACTGTTTCAAAACGGCTCTCCTTGAGAAAAGGGGGGTAGTACGATTTTGGCAATAATTAGCAGTTTGCCGCGCTGCTTGTCAAGCAGATATTACCTTGCCTGCGTTACTCTCCTGTCCGAGGGTAAGACCCCAGCCATTCGAAATACGAGCAGATTTCCTTCAGCCTTTCACAACCATCCCTGACAACCTCATCCTCCAGATGGCCAAGCATGTCGATGAAGAAAAGGTAACGGCCCGGTTCGTCCTTGACCGGACGGGATTCGATCCGGGTCAGGTTGATGGAGCGCTGGGCCAGGATGCTTAAGGCTTCGTTTAGGGCGCCGGGCCGGTCCAGGAGACTGACCAGGAGGGAGGTCTTGTCTTTGCCGCTTCTGGAGGGTGAGTCCTTGCCGATGAGCAGGAAGCGGGTGGTGTTGCCCCGGTAATCCTCGATTCCCTTAACCACGGTCTGCAACTGGTAGGTGGTGATGGCCAGTGAACTGGCAATGGCCGCCACGGTCGGGTCTTCCGCCGCCATTTTTGCGGCGACGCTGGTGCTGAAGACGTCCTGGATCGTGACGTTGGGAAGATGCTTTTTCAGCCATTGCCTGCATTGGGCAATGGGTTGCGGATGGGAAACCACCAGCTTGACGTCATCGATGTTGCCTGATTTGTTGACCAGGTTGTGGATAATTCCCAGATTTAATTCTCCGCAGATCTTGACATTGTACTTGATGAAGGAGTCCAGGGTCGAGGTGACCGCGCCTTCGATGGAATTCTCCACCGGGACAATGCCGTATTGGGTTCTGCCCCGCTCAACCTCGTCAAAGATGTCTTCAATGGTTTCCAAGGGGAGGTATTTGGCCGCATGGCCGAAGTATTTCACCCCGGCCAGATGGGAAAAGGTCGCCTCAGGCCCCAGGTAGGCGACTTCCACATTTTTTTGCGAGAGCCGGCAAGTGGTGATGATTTCATGGAAGATGCTCATGAGGGGTTGTTCGGGAAAAGCACCGTCGTTTTCCGCAAGCAACCGTTCGAAGATCTGTCGTTCCCGTAAGGGATCCCATTTGGCTTTGTTATTCTGGTTCTTGAGTTCGCCGATTTTTTTGGCGCAGAGCAACCGTTTTTTGAGAAGCTCCAGAAATTGGCTGTCTATGGCGTCTATCTGTCGCCGGACATCGACAAGGGTGAGGTTTTTGTTGTTTGTCATGATGAGATTGCTGAGGTGTGAGGGCTGTATTTTAGGCGTCTCGGTTGTATGCCCCATTCCAGGGCAAGTCTTTTTTGTTTTCAGGCAATTACTCCAGTCACAGTGACTCTCTTAATCGTATCCTGTAAAAAATAAAAGGGAAAAGTTGTGTCTTTTCGCCAGGGGATGTCTCCTTGAGGAAAGTCGCCAGGGAGGGGATTAACAGTTTGCTTCTCCTAGTGGATAATGTATAAACGTCTTAATGAAATATTCTTGGTTTTGCTGTAACGGCACGGCCTTATTGTGTCAGTCAGCGAAAGAAAAAAACGCGTAATCGCTTCTCGGGCCGGATCATGAAAGTAAAAAACTGCATGCAAAAAGATCTGATCATCATCGGCAAGGATGCCTTGTTGCAAGAGGCGGGGGTGTTGATGAAAAAACATTCCATCCGTCATCTGCCGGTGGTGGAGGATGAACAGTTGATTGGTTTTATAACCGAGAGCGACTTGCGGCAGTATTCTTTCCCTGCCCAGGAGAAGGAGATCCAAGTACACGAGGTGATGGTGCTTAACCCCATTACCGTCAATATCAATGCCAGTATTGAAAAGGCTGCTCGCCTCATTCACGATTACAAGATCGGCGGGTTGCCGGTTCTTGACAAGAAAAAACTGGTGGGGATCATCACCGCCATTGACTTGCTCTCGGCCTTTATCAGCATGATGGGATTGTTGCGGGACTCATCGCGGCTGGATGTTCTGGTCGGCAAGTCCGGGGGGGTTGAGGGCGTCACCAAGATCATTAAAGAGCACGGTTGTGAGATAATCAGCGTGGCAACGGAAAGCCATTCTTCCCGGCGGAAATTGTATTGCTTCAGGCTGGAGAAGGGCGAGTTGGATAAAGCGATTGAGGCCCTGGAAGAGGCAGGCCACAAAGTTGTCTCAGTGGTGGATTAACTCCAAGTCATGGCGTGTTACCCCGGGAAGGAGCGGGTTATATGAGCGAGTTCAAGGTGCAGAAAACATACGAAGAAATCAATGCCAAGATCAAGGCCGGTCAGGCCGTGGTGGTCACCGCCGAAGAGATGGTCGGCATTGTCAAAAAGCATGGTCCGGTTGATGCGGCCAGAAAGGTGGACGTGGTTACCACCGGCACCTTTTCGCCCATGTGTTCTTCCGGAGCCTTTATTAATTTCGGCCACTCCAATCCCACCACCAAGGCGCTCAAGGTGTGGCTGAACAATGTTCCCGCCTATGCCGGGCTTGCGGCGGTTGATGTCTACATCGGCGCGACGGAGCCGCCTGAGGATGATCCTTTGAACAAGGTCTTCCCCGGTGAATTTCTTTATGGCGGCGGACATGTGCTTGAAGATCTGGTGGCCGGGAAAAAGGTGCTGCTTAAGGCTGTGGGGTATGGAACCGACTGCTATCCCAATAAAAATCTGGAAAAAGAGGTGACGCTTGCCGATCTGCCTTACGCGCTCCTGGTAAATCCCCGCAATTGCTATCAGAATTATAATTGCGCCATTAATCTTTCCGAGCGGACCGTCTACTGTTATATGGGAACCTTGAAACCTCAGGTGAGAAATGCGACTTTTTGCAGCGCCGGCGAATTGAGCCCTCTGCTGAACGATCCATTTTATAAGACCATTGGCCTGGGCACGCGGATATTTCTTGGGGGCGGAATCGGCTATGTGACCTGGCATGGCAGCCAGCATAATCCGAAAGCCCTGCGTTCGGAAAACGGCACCACCAGAAGGGCCGCAGGCACCCTGATGGTGCAGGGGGACTTGAAGCAGATGTCAGCCCGTTGGCTCAAGGGCGTGAGCATGCAGGGCTACGGGAGTTCTCTGGCCGTGGGAATCGGGGTGCCGATCCCCATTTTGAATGAGGAAATGGCCGCCTATACGGGGGTTTCCGATGCGGAGATTTTCACCCAGATTGTTGATTATTCCTATGATTACTCCCATGGCGTGGCGCGCAACTATGGGGAAGTCAGCTATGCGCAGCTGAAGAGCGGTCAGATCGAGGTGAATGGCAAGATGGTGCCCACAGCGCCTCTTTCCAGTGTGGTTCGGGCACGGGAGATTGCCGAGACTCTTAAGGGTTGGATAACAACCGGGAAATTTTTTCTTGAAAAACCCATCCAGACGTTGCCGTCTGAGTAAGAACAAGCAGGGTGGAGATCTTTTTAGCCAGTAAATATCGGGAACTGCAGAAAGTTTTTTCGCAAAACAAGGAGGTTGCTGTCGCCTTTTCCGGTGGGGTGGACAGTTCCTTTCTGCTCTATGCAGCCTGTGCAACCTTGGGCCCTTCTGCGGTTCATGCCTTTCATGCCAAGTCGGAACTCCTGCCCCCCTTGGAGGCAGAGCGGGTCGAGCGCACTGTCAAAGAGTGTGGTTGCTGTTTTCACCCTATTGAAATCAAGCCGCTGAGTTGGCCGGAATTCGTGGCCAATGGTGCCGATCGTTGCTACCTCTGCAAGAAAAAAATCTATCAAACATTTTTTTCGGATCTATCCTTTCCCAAAGGCGCGCTGCTGTTTGACGGTACCAACCGCGACGATCTCGGGCTGGATCGGCCAGGGTTACTGGCTGTTTCTGAATTGAAGATCCAGACGCCCTTGGCCGATGTAGGTTTTACAAAAAAAGAGATCCGTATGCTCAGCAGGGAATTTGCCCTGTCAACATGGGATGCCTATGCCTCCTCATGCTTAGCCACCAGGATAGCGCAAGATGAGCCTCTCACCAGGGAAAAAATTGTATTGGTGTCTCAGTGTGAGGCGCTATTGAAAGGAATAGGTTTTATGGGGGTGCGGGTGCGCCTTTCCGGGGAGACTGCAACCATTGTAGTGCAGCAAAATGACTTGTCTGAATTGCAAAAAAAACATGTATTTTCAGTTGTTAATGATGGATTCAAGTTGCTGGGTTTGCGCAAGATTGTTATTGATCCACAGGGAAGATCTGATTTGGCGGGGTGACTTTCTGCCGGCGGTTGGCTGAAAACAGTATATTTATATGTCGTTTTTTTTCTTATTTCATCACATTTTTTGTTTGACAGACGCTTTTTTTTGTTTGACAATCACCTCACATAAGTTTAAATCGCCCCTAAGGCAATTGATTACGGTGCTTGTAGAAGGCAGAGAATCTCTAAATTCACGAGGAGGAAGGAGAGGAATGAACAAAAGTGAATTAGTCGAGAACATGGCAAAGGCTGGCGGTATCAGTAAGGCTGCAGCCGAGAAGACCCTTGGTGGCATGCTGGCCGCAGTTACCACAGCTTTGAAAAAGGGTGACAAGGTAACCCTGGTTGGGTTTGGCACATTTTCTGTGACCAAGAGGGCGGCTCGTCAGGGACGCAATCCTCAGACCGGAAAGGCCATCACCATCAAAGCCCGGAAAGTTGCTCGTTTTAAGCCTGGCAGCAAACTTGCCGAATCAGTAAAGTAACTGATTTTCATCAGTCGCCGTATCTGTCCAATAGACAAGGCAGGTTCTCCTTGAGAAGGGAGTATCTGCCTTCTTTTTTGTTGACGCCTCAAAAAACTCTGAGTACATATGCTCCACAATTATCCTGCCGGGGACCAGCGTGGAGAATGTTAGGAATATAATGATAGTGTCGGGATGTGGCTCAGCCTGGTAGAGCACGTGCTTCGGGAGCACGGGGTCGGAGGTTCGAATCCTCTCATCCCGACCAGTAGTAGCAAGGGTTTCCGGTTAATTCCGGAAGCCCTTTTTTTGTGGAAAATTAGCAACATTCAGCGATGCTGTTTCCTTGTCTGCTTCACGTGCTGCTACTCGACAGCGTGGTCTAAACCGTGTAAGTTGTCATAAATATTGTACCAGTATCTGATCGTCTTTGAACTAACTCTTCGTCGTAGACTGGAATAATTAAGTAAGTGCAGTCTTTTTCCCCGGAAGAGAACTGAAGGCCGGTGCCCAGTACATATTGATGCATGGGCGCGATGATTTTTTTATGCAGCGAGGAGGTGAGCAATGTTTAGAAAAGCCGGACGATTCATCACCATTTCTGCCTTGCTTTTCATTAGCCTTATCTTGTTGGGCGGCGGTTCTTCGGCCATGCGGATACAGAACGAAGAGGCATTGAACAATAAGTGCATCGGCTGCCATGTCGAAGTCGCCAAAAGGAGCATGGAAAGCCAACATATCCACCGGCCATGTTTTGAGCGTCAGTGCATTGTCTGCCACTTGGCGCCGGAATCCGACTGGCTGCGCACCCAGGAGGAGGGGGGGGATGCGTCTGCCGTGAGCACCGGAAAGCCTGTTGCCGAGCAGGGGAACCAATGGCGGAAAACTATGGTGTTTGCCAGCAGCGAAGGGTGGCGAACAAGACATGCGGTAGCCTTGTCGGGATTGCCGGAGTCCAAGGCGTATCGTTTCCGTATCGTTCTGAGCAACAGCCCGAAGCCGGGGGTTGGGACAGAACAGGCAAGCAAATGGTTTGGACTTGTCCCCGCGGAAATGCAGGGATCTCCTTCCACGGCTGGGGAAATCATTGAGATAAGCGGATCGTCCACCGGTTCTATCCTGTCCTCTTCCATCCAAGGGATAGGGAAGTCGATGATGGTCCATTGGCAGTCGCGTGCCGAAAGCTACGGATGGGTCGAAATGCAAGAAGTGGAAGGGGTTAGCTTGCAACAACTGGATGCTGATCCCGCGGCGAAAAGAATCAGTGGTCAAGCCACCGGCAAGCGAGGAAAAAAAGAAAGTCATCCCTTGCTGGTGACTTCTGAATATGCCACGATCGATTTGTGCTATACCTGCCACCCGCAGAGCCGGATGGGGACTTCTCACCCGGTCCGGATATATTCCAAGGGATCTGAAACCCGCATACCAGATAGCCTGCCGACCGGTAAAAACGGCATGCTCACCTGCGTGAGCTGCCATGATCCGCATGGCGGCAAGGGCAAGGCCCTGGTTCGCGGGTTGATTCTTACCAAGCTGTGTGTGGCGTGCCATCATACCTTTAATCGGACTTCGAAAAGTACGATGTTTTAAGCGGCTGGGTTCGCCCTGCGGCGATGAGGCTGTGTTCGTGGGGGCGACATGGGGGCCGGCAAGAGTAGCATTGGTGCATAACAATGGGAGATGGACGGATGAATCAGGAAAGAACCTATAAAAGAAAAATTTTGAATTTCTCTGTGAACCGTGCCATGCAATTGCGCATGATCGGCAAACTGATCTCCATTATTTTGGTCAGTCTGCTGATCAGTGGCGGTGTGTACTACCACTATGCCAACCAGCAGATAACCGCATCATTCATGCTTTTTCATATCAAGGCCAGAAATTTTCTCGACTTTCTTCTTCCGGTTGTCGGCATTTCGTTTGTGATCAGTCTGGTAGTGGGTACGATCGCCAGCTTATTTTTTCCAAAAAATGTTGCCGGGGCGCTGTATCGGATTGAAGAGGACGTGCGGCGCATCACAGAGGGGGATCTGACCGTGCAGATAACTCTTCGTTCTGGGGACGAAGGCGTTTCCCTGGCGGAGCAACTCAATCAAATGGTCGCACTCTTCCGGGAAACAATTGTCAGCGTGCAGGATTCTTTGCATCAGGCACAGAAGGTTTGCGGCACCGGACCAGAGATGATCTCCACGGAACATTTGGCGGAACTCCAGGCAAGCCTTGGTCAAATAGCTCAAGAAATCAACAAGCTCAAGGTGGTTGCGGAGAAGTGAGCAGCGGCTTGTGGGGCAGGCCTGCCAACGGCGGGGAGATCTCATCTGTCCGGTTTGGCGTCAGGAATAAGGGGAGGAATGCGGGTAGAATCACCTGGGCGGGAGTATTTTTCTCACCTCGCAGTCAATCCCGCCCTGGGCCAGGGTGATGCGGATGTCTTCCCCCGGATGTACCTCTGTGTAGCTTCGGATAATATCTCCATTTTTCTGTTGAACAATACTGTATCCTCGGCCAAGAACCGCCAATGGACTGATGGCATGAAGGAGGCTCGCGTTTTTTCCAAGAGCTGCGCGCTGGCGTTCCTGCTGGCGAAGCATGGCCTGGCCTAATCGTCTGCTCAGGGCATGGACCCCTTGCCGTTGGTATTCGAGGCGCTGTTGCGGGGTGTGCCGGGCAAGCAGCTGGCTGAGTGTCAATCGGCGTCTAAAATTGACCCCCAATCGGCGTCCAATTTTGACCCCCCATTGGTAAAAAAATATTCGGTTTCATTTCCTGTTTTTCAACCGCCAGCTTTCATTCCCAGTCTCTA
>JAZDIS010000488.1:0-3436 GCA_043804705.1 Pseudomonadota bacterium
CAGGGCCTTGCTGCCTGGCAGGGCGGGAAGCGGTGCTGCAGCGCAACAACGGCTTTTCTGGTACATTGTGATCGGTACGGTGCCGGCGGTTGTTTTTGCCGTGCTGTTCGGCGATTTTGTTGAGAGCCGCCTGCGTTCGCCGTTGTCTGTCGCCGCGATGCTGGCTGCCGGCGGCCTGCTGCTGCTGGCTGCGGAACGATTTGGTAAACACGCCCGGCAAATGGGAACCCTGACCCTGGCCGATGTCCTGCTCATAGGGTTCTGTCAGGCCCTGGCCCTGGTGCCCGGTGTTTCGAGAAGCGGTATTACCATGACCGCCTGTCTTCTGCTTGGCATTGACCGACCCGGAGCGGTCAGGTTTTCCTTTCTGTTGTCTGCTCCGGTAATTCTCGGGGCAGGGGTTTACAATCTGCCTGAAATTGTTCAACATGGCCTGAACAACGGACAGCTGCCATTTTATTTGTCCGGATTTTTTGCGGCAGCGGTTTCAGGGTATGCTGTTATTGCCTTTCTGCTCACATTTGTCCGGACAAGGTCGCTGGCACCTTTTGCCTATTATCGTTTCATCCTGGCCGGGGCGGTGCTGCTGGCCGTGGCAGTGTGAGCCGTCCGCACAAGGATGCATGAATCTGGAATAAGGAATGGCTTTTTATCCCGTATCACTGGAAATTGAAGACAAGCTGTGCGTCGTGGTCGGCGGCGGCAGGGTGGCCGAGAGGAAGGTGCACGGCCTGCTGGCCTGCGGCGCCCGGCTCAGGGTGGTGAGCCCCGAACTTACCGAGGGGCTGGCATCTCTTGTGAAGGGGGGACGAATTGCCTGGCTTGAACGCGGTTACCAGGAGGGGGACCTTGACGGCGCCTTTCTGGTCATAGCCGCAACCGACGACCGGGATGTCCAACTGCGGGTTTACAGGGAAGCGGTCGACAGGAAAATCTGGCTCAACGTCGCCGATGTCCCTGAGCTGTGCAGTTTCATCCTGCCGGCAACGGTCCGCCAGGGTGATCTCACCATCTCGATTTCCACCGGCGGCAAGAGCCCGGCCCTGGCCAGACACCTGCGTATTGACCTTGAAAAAAGCTTTGGAGAGGAATATAAATTACTGGTTGATATCCTTGGCATATTGCGGCCGGCCGTGTTGGCGGCAGGCGGCACCCATGCCGAGAACGAGATCCTTTTTAACCAGCTTTTTGGCGAGGAAGTGCTGTCCTGGATCAGGCACCGGCAATGGGAGAAGCTGAAAGAGTACCTGCGCACGGTCCTGGGGGAAGAAGTGCTGGCCGGCTGCCTGCGGGACCTGCCAATACCCTGAACCGTATCGACCTATTGATAACTGCTGTCAGGAGATCTGCCCCATGAACGAATTGCTGTTTGGAGCAACACTGCTCATATACATTCTTTCCACAGCGACATACGCGGTTTATTTTTTTTCCCAGCGCAAGGATGTGCGGGCCACGGCCCGTGCCATCCTGGTCGGCGGCGGCATCCTGCACACCTTTTACTTCGTCGCCTGTTACCTGGACGGCGGCCACACCCCTCTTTTAAACCAGCACGAAGCGGTCTCCTTTTTTTCCTGGTCATTGACCTGGGGCTATCTTTCCTTCCACTGGCGCTATAATGTCAGAAATTTCGGTTCGTTTGTCAGCCCGTTGATCACCGGCCTGATGGTGGTGGCGGCCTTTGCCTCACGGCAGGATATGCCGCTTACGGCGGCACTCATGAAAAGTCCCTGGCTGCCGATCCATGCCAGCATCGCCATTATGGCCAACGCCTTTTTTGCCCTGGCCTTCTGCGGCGGGCTCATGTATCTCCTGCAGGAGCGCGAACTCAAGGAGAAGCGGTTCGGCATGTTTTACAGCCGGCTGCCGTCTCTCGACTCCCTGGACAACCTGAACCATCACTGCCTGGCAGTGGGATTCCCCCTGCTGACCCTGGGGATCATAACCGGGGCGATCTGGGCCAAACAGGCATTCGGTACATTCTGGCAGTGGCATCCCAAGCAGACCTGGACGCTTATTACCTGGTTTATCTACGCCGGGCTTCTGCACCAGCGGTTTACCGTGGGCTGGCGGGGGAGAAGGGCAGCCATCATGGCCATTGTCGGTTTTCTGGCGGTTGCCTTCACCCTGTGGGGGGTGACTTATTTTTACGGATGGGTACATACCAATGTCAGCAGCAGCGGATAAGATAAGGATCCTCGGGGTCAATCATAAGACCGCGCCGGTGGAGATCCGTGAAAGGCTGGCCTTTGCCGACGATCCGGGTGCGCCCTTTCGCGAGCTGAAAACCATTCCGGGTTGTGACGAGTTTTCCTTCCTGTCCACCTGCAACAGGGTGGAGGTCCATTATGTCAACAGCCAGGATCAGGAAACGGAAAAGAAAATCTGTGATTTTCTGTTTGCCGGCACCATGTCCTATGAGCAGGCCGCAACCTATATTTATTCCTATAAGGGCGAGGAGGCGATCAAGCACCTGTTCAGGGTCGGGGCCGGCCTTGACTCCATGGTTGTCGGCGAGCCCCAGATTCTCGGCCAGCTCAAGGATGCATACCGGCAGGCCGTTAACCTGAAGTGCATCGGCATCACCCTGGATCGTTTCATGAACAAGGCCTTCAGCGTTGCCAAGCGGGTGCGAACCGAAACCGGCATCGGTTCCAGCGCTGTTTCCATCAGTTTTGCGGCCGTGGAACTGGCCAAGAAGATTTTCGGCAACCTGTCCGACAAGAAGGTGATGCTGGTCGGGGCCGGAGAGATGGCGGAACTGGCGGCCCAGCATCTTGTCAACCAGGGTGTTACCGAGGTGGTGGTGGCCAACCGCACCTTTGAGCGGGCCGTGCGCATGGCCAGGAGTTTCAACGGCAAAGCTATTGCCTTTGACGAACTGATACCGCACCTGGCACTGGTTGATATCCTCATCAGTTCCACCGGCGCCCCCGGGCTTATCCTCTTTAAGAAGGACGTTAAGCCGGTCATGCGGCAGCGCCGCAACCGGCCGCTCTTCCTGATCGATATCGCCGTGCCCAGGGACCTGGACCCGGAGCTGAACGACCTGGAGAATATTTATCTCTACGGCATCGATGACCTCAGCAATATTGTTGAGATAAACAAGAGCGAGCGGGAAAAGGAGGCGGTGCGGGCCGAGCGGATTATCGTCGAGGAGACCCTGAAATTCATGCTGTGGCTGGGCAGCATGGAGGTCACCCCCACCATTGTCGCGCTCCGTGAAAAGGTCGATGCCATCAGGCAGGCGGAACTGGAGAAGACCATGTCCCGGCTCAGCAATCTTTCCGACGAGGAGAGAAAGTGCATCGACATCCTGACCAGTTCCATTGTCAACAAAATACTGCACAATCCCATTGTCAACCTGAAAAAAGATAATAACACCGAAGAGAAGCGCCGCAGGATCGACCTGATCCGCAGGCTGTTCGACCTGGACCCT
>JAZDIS010000489.1:0-2191 GCA_043804705.1 Pseudomonadota bacterium
GACCATCCACGGCTCCATCGAGCGCACGCCCGAGGCCGTGGTGCTTTCCTTTCTTCTGCAAGGAAACCTGCGCGATCTCCTCCTGCCGGCCGCAACGGAGCAGACACGATGCGACAACCTCTGGCAAGCAACCTGCCTTGAGATGTTCTGGGCTGAAGAGGGAAGAAAAAACTACTGGGAATTGAACCTTGCCCCGAGCGGGGCATGGAATATCTACGCCTTTACCGATTACCGCACCGGCATGCGCCGAGAAGAGCGGATTGCCGGGCCTCTCATCAAAACAGGCCGCACACCGGAGACCTTCTCCCTAACCAGCGAACTGAAAATCGGCAATCTCCATGCGCCCCAGGCCCGCTTCCAAATTGGGGTCAGCGCCGTTCTCAAGCATCAGGATTCCCGGCTGAGCTACTGGGCTCTGGCCCACCCGGAAGACAAACCCGACTTCCATGCGCCCCAGGCCTTTCTTCTCCGGGGGTGATTTTTCAGGGCCAATAACCATCTCGATATCGAAGCCCGGGAGCAGAAGACACCATCACAACAACCAAGACGCACCTTGCCGCCCTGAAAAATGCACTTTTGCCTGACACCTTTTCACTTGTTCTTTCCACAAACCGAATTACTATAAATTTATAAAAATGCTCACCTGCATGTCTAAACATCCTACGGTCCCGGTCTCCTTCTTCCGGCATGGCCGATTGCCATCCATGACGATGTGGCGGCACTTCTCCCGTCTGCGGGGACAGGCAGACGGAGCAAACAACCGGGACGTGCCCAACAGATGATTCAACAAATTCTTTCCATTTCCATGGTCGCCGTCGGCATCATTCTGCTGGTCAGCGCCCTGCATCCGGTTCACCTCATCTGTCGTCTCGACAAGGAAAATCGCACCGGCTGGAATATCCTGTTCATTCTTATCCATTTTTTCATCTTCGGCTACGCCAACTTCTGCTACTTTCTCGCCAGCACCCACGTCTCCTTCGGCGATTTTGTCGTCGCCCTCATCCTCTTCGGCGGCAGTATCTTTGTTGTTATCGTTGTCCGCCTGAGTCGATCCGCCATTGACAATATCAACAGAATCGCCGCCCTGGAACGGCACAACGCCCTCCATGACGACCTCACCGGACTGCCCAACAGAACCCATCTGCTTGAGCGCATCAAGCAGTTGATCCTGCATGCCAAACGAGACTTGCAACCGCTGGCGATTCTGGTTATGGATCTGGACCGTTTCAAGGAAATAAACGATGCCCTGGGCCATCATTACGGCGACTTCCTCCTGCAGAAGGTCGCAGACCGGCTGCAAGAGGTCCTCCGCGAGTCAGACACCCTGGCCCGATTGGGCGGCGACGAGTTTTCCGTGGCCCTGACGGCGGACACGGCACAGGCAAAACTCGTTGCCAAAAAAATTTCCGAGGCCCTGCAACAGCCGTTCATTATTGAAGGTCACAGCCTCAACATCGGCATCAGTATCGGCATCGCCACCTATCCCAAGCATGGAAACGACTGCGATACCCTGCTCCAGCACGCTGATGTCGCAATGTATTCGGCCAAGTCAACCGAAACCCATTATGCGGTTTACGATATTGTCCAAGACGAGTTCACCCTCAACCGCCTGATGCTGCTGACCGACCTCCGCGAAGCGATCCGGAAGAATGAGCACCTGTCTCTCCATTTTCAACCCAAGATCCATATCAAGAACAACCGGATTAATGGAGTTGAAGCACTACTCCGCTGGGACCATCCGGAGCTGGGCATGATCCCGCCGGACCAGTTTATCCCTCTTACGGAACAGGGCGGCATCATTCGCTCGTTGAGCAAATGGGTTCTCAATACCGCGCTGGCACAGCAGGCGGCATGGCGCGGGGCGGGGCTCGATCTGCCCGTTTCCATCAATCTCTCGATCAAGGATTTGCAGGACATCTCCGTTCCCTTACTGGTCAAGGAATTGCTCAATAAATATCAACTGGAGCCGTCCAATCTGATGCTGGAAATCACCGAAACCAGCATGATGCTCGACCCGGACCGAACCTACGAAGTCATCTCAAACCTCCACGCCCTTGGCGTACAGCTGTCAATCGATGATTTTGGCACCGGCTATTCATCACTGTCTTACCTCAAGCAGCTGCCTGCCGAAGAATTGAAGATCGATAAATCATTTGTTAGAAACATGCTCAAAGACGCCAACGACGAAGTC
>JAZDIS010000490.1:0-6571 GCA_043804705.1 Pseudomonadota bacterium
CCGAAAAACAAGGCGGCCCAGGCTTACGGCCTGACCGGGGTGCCGGAAACCTACATCATCGACAAGCAGGGGGTGCTCCGGGAAAAATTCATCGGTCCGGTCCGGTGGGACTCTGCCGAGGCGGTGCAAATGCTGAGGAAATACATCGCCCAGTGACCGGATCGTGGCGCGTGTTCACAGCTCCTCGATCCGTTTCCTGAACCAGCTGAGCACCGCCTCCTTTTTTTCGGCGATATCGATCTCGTAGATATCCTGCGGGAAAAGCAGCTCCGCCACCCCGGAGTCGAAGATCCGCTTCACCTCGTATTCGTCGTGGGAGACCTCCCGCTCATAGATGTAGTTGAGGTAGGAGCGGTTGGTGTGGACGATGAACTCCACGCGCATGCCGCCCATGCGGGCAAAAAACTTGAACATCTGGGTCCTGGCGGAACTGCCGATGCTCCCGCTGTGATGCGTGCCCCCGGAAAGGGTATCGCTCACCTCTTCCAGGGTCATCAGGGATCCGGCCCGGGTGGCGCTCTTGGTCAGGTGCCGCTGAAAGGCCTTGACCTCGGCCACCGAGTCCACCACCCCCATGAGGCCCAGCTCGTCGTCCACCGCCACGGCCGGATTTTCTTCGCCCTTGCGCAGCAGCTTCAGCACCTTGGCCTCGGACTGTTTCTTGCGAATGGAGACATAGATCGGCACCTCGGCCCCGTTGGCCTGGAAACGCCGGCGCTTGATGAGGGTGAGTTTCTGGCTGGCCTTTCTTTTGATGGCGCGGGCCTCTTCCCGGTTGATGACCTCAACCCTGGTGCAGGCAAAGGTGTCCGGGTCATGGTCGCTCAGGAGGTAGACAATCTCGAGCTCACCGATCCTGCTTTTCCTGCTCCAGACATACTCGTTCAAAAAGTCGAGAAACTGGCCGAACTTGGCTTCCACCTCGGTTTCCCGTTCCCGCTGATCGATGGAACCGGCCAGATTCATGAGAATCAGCTTGCGCTTGGCCTCGAAGCGCGCCTTCTTGTGATAGCGGTCGTCAAAGAGGATGAGCAGCAGATCCACCGGACTCTTGCAGGAGTCGATCTCGTTGGTCATCTCGATGTAGGAGGCATAGTTGGCCAGAACCTTGGCCTTGAGGTAGTTGATCACCCCGTCCGCCGTGCGCGAATAGGTGTTGACCCGCAGGATCACCTCCCTGGCGTTGCCCTCGATGCCGAACATGTTGCCCAGCAGCCGATAGGCCCGCTCGTTGACCTGCTTCCGCCGGGCTGGATCATTGATGATCGCCTGTATCCCGGCAAAGGAGCGGACATCGAGAAACTCGAAGATCTGGTTGCGCAGGATCCGGTAACGGGTGGCCATGCCGGTCGCGACCACCCCCCTGGCGAACAACCGCGCCTCCGGGGAAAAGGACGCCTGGACCGGCGGCCTGTCGCCGGTGGCAAAAGGGCCGGACTTGGCCAGCAGTGAAAAAATGTTCTCTTGCGCCATGATATTTCCTCTCTTTCTCCGGACCGGAGCCGTCATCCTGGCAACCCGCCCGTTTTTTCCCCACTGTACGGACAGGAAGGCAACGGATCAAGAACTATATTCGGCCACGAGCTGCAGCACCTCCCGATCATGGAGCGGCCTGCCCAATGCCCGGCACTGTCTCCGGAAGGACTCAACCAGCCGCCCCAACTGCGCCTCCTGCACCTGTAGACCGAGTTGCCGCAGACGTTCGATCATTCCCCGGCGGCCGATCTTCTCGCCATAAATGAGCTTCCGTTCCGCCCCGACCAGAGCCGGGGCATAGGGCTCATAGGTTCCCGAGTCCTGCGCGAGCCCGGCCAGGTGCAGGCCGGTTTCGCAGGCAAAGATCCCCGCACCGATCACCGGCTGATGGGGCTCGATCTTCCGGCCTGAGCAGTCGGCAGCCAACTGGGCCAGGCTTTTAAACAGGGTGGTCGCGTAGGGTCTGCCGCTTTGCAGGGCCAGATAGCCGGCCACCTCTTCCAAGCGGCTGTTCCCGGCCCGCTCGCCCAAGCCCAGGACCGTAACGTCGGCCCAATGGGCTCCTGCCTCCAGGGCGGCAATGGCGTTGGCCGTGGCCATGCCGAAGTCGTTATGCATGTGCACCCCGATCTCCACTGCGAAATTGCTCCGCAGCTCGCGGACCAGAGCACCAATACCGCCGGGGGTGGCCACTCCCACCGTGTCGGCGATCCGGATGCGGTCCACCCCGCTTGCACAGGCAACACTGATGATCTCGCGCAGAAAGTCCGGCTCTGCCCGGGTCGCATCCTCCAGACCGAGGGAAAGATACGGCACCGCCGCCCGCGCCTTTGCGATAGCCCCGGCCACCATCCCGGCTACCGCCGCCCGCCCCAGGCCTAACTTGATCCCGATATGGAGGTCGGAAACCGGCACGGAGAGGGAAAGCACATCCGGGGCCAGGCGCAGAGCGCAGGCGATATCCTCCTTGCGGCAGCGGCACCAGAGACCCAGGCGGCTCAACCCTGCCTCCCTGCGACAGCGGGAAACCAGAGCGGGCAGCTCACGGTCCAGCGGCGAGGCGACGCCCACCTCCACCTCTTCGACCCCGACCCGCACGAGATGGCGGGCAAGGGCCACCTTCTGCTCCAAGGTGAAGGCAACGCCCACCGTCTGGCTGCCTTCGCGCAGGGTGCTGTCCACCAAACCGCGTACATGCTCCATGGCTGTCATCTCACATACCCGATGCCGTGGCAAAACCAGGTGCGGCAAGATGTTCCTTTTTCCACTGCGCCCGCCAGCAGACCTTTGTCCGCCAGCCGTCCGTCTCTTCCGGCCCGGCAAGCTTCTTTCTGCTGCTGACCTCTTCTACCCGCCCATTGGCAAAGATGACCAGGGTGTCAGCAAAAACCTCCACATCGGCCGGATCATGGGTGATGACCACCAGGGGCACCGCGAACCGTTGCCGGATCTCCAGCAGCTCCATGCGCATCCGCTGGCGCAGCATGGAATCAAGGGCGGAAAACGGCTCGTCCAGCAGGAGGATGGAGGGCTTCTTGATCATGGCCCTGGCCAGGGCCACCCGCTGCTTCTGCCCCCCGGACAGTTCCGCCGGATAGCTTGCGGCAAGATGGGCTATCTCAAAGGCAGCCATAATCTCCGTCACCTCCTGCCTGCCATCGGGCGACAGGTCTAAGGGCCAAGACTTTTTCAGGGGATAAGCGATGTTTTCCCGCACGCTTAGATGGGGAAACAGGGCATAATCCTGAAACAGGTAGCCCACCCCCCGCTTGCGCGCCGGAAGATTAATCCCCTGCCGGCCATCAAAAAGAGCTTCGCCGCCCACGGCAATCCTGCCCTGCTCGGGCGTGACCAGCCCGGCAATGGCCTGGATGGTGAGGCTCTTGCCCGACCCGGAGGCACCGAAGATCACGGTGAGATCGTCTTGCGAGGAAAAGGCCGCCTCCAGCGCAAAGCGCCGGTCGCCGGACTGCAGGGTTTTCCGGATATCCACCTCAAGCCTCATCGCCCAGCCCTCCCTCTGCTTGCCAGCTTGTTGGTCATGACGAGAATGGTGATGCAGACCACCGACATGATGGCCACCAGGGTATTGGCCAGGGTGTAGTCTCCGGCCTGTACCGCATCAAACACCGCCATGGCCGCGGTCTGGGTCTTGCCCTCGATATTGCCCGCCACCATCAGGGTGGCGCCGAAATCCCCCATGGCCCTGGCAAAGGCGAGCATGGTCCCGGCCAGGAGCCCCCGGGCGGCCAAAGGCAGGGTGATGCGGAAAAACACCCGCAACTCATTGTCTCCCAAGATGCGGGCTGCCTGCTCGTACTCGGAGGAGACCCCTTCAAAGGCGGTCCGGGCGGACTTGAAGAGCAGGGGGAAGGCCACCACCGTTGCGGCCAGCACCGCCCCCTGCCAGGTGAACATCAGGCTGAGGCCGAAATGGGCATTGAGCCAACCGCCCAGCCAGCCGTTTCTCCCCCAGACCACGATGAGGTAATAGCCCAGGACCGTAGGCGGCATGACCAGGGGCAGGGTCAGGACGGCGTCAAGAAAATCCCTGCCCCAGAACGCGAAGCGGGCGGTGAGCCAGGCGAAGGCCACACCAAAGGCAAAGGCGATCAGGGTCGCACAGGAGGCAATCCGCAGGGTGAGCCACAGGGGAGTCAGGTCGGGCATGGTCGCTTCCTTCAGAGGGCAACACGCTATGGCTTCTTGTACCCAAAGGGCATAAGTTTCGTTTGAGCAGGCAAGCTGCTCAACTCAGCTTTAAAGCCGTATTTCGCCAAAATCCCCTGCGCCTCGGGGCTTCGCAGATAGCTGATAAAGGCCTGCCCCTTCTCCTTGTTGGCGCTGGCCGCGACAACGGCCACGGGATAGACAATGGCTTTACCGGTGGGGATTTCAGCCACAACCCGCACTCTGTCTTTAGCCGCCGCAGCATCCGTGGCATAGACAAAACCCGCCTCAACCTCACCGCGCATCACATACTCCAGCGCCTGCTTTACCGAGATACCCATGACGCATTTGGGCGCCAGCGGTTCCCAGAGCCCCTGCTTTTCCAAGGCAGCCTTGGTATATCTGCCAACCGGCACCGAGTCGGGATTGCCCATGGCGATCTTTTGCACCCGGCCTGATTTCAGGTCACCAAGACCCGTTACCACGGGCAGATTCACCGGGGCGATGAGCACCAGGGAATTCCCCACGAAATCAACCCTGCTCCCCGGCAGAATCAACCCGCCCTTTTCCGCCTTGTCCATGCTCTCCTGGTCGGCAGAGGCAAAGACGTCTGCCGGAGCGCCCTGGGCGATCTGCTGCAACAACGGCCCGGTGGCGGCGAAATTGAAGCTGACCTTCACCCCCGGATTCTTCGCCATGAACGATTTGCCGATCTCCTTGAACGATCCGGTCAGGCTGGCGGCGGCGGAGACGAGAAGCTCGCTTTCCGCCCGGGCAGGTCTTGGGGCACAAAACAGTGAAGGCATTACAGCAAACAGACAGAGCAGTATTCTCAAGAACATGGCAAGGCTCCTTTTATGAAGAATGAATATGACAAAAAGCCTGCGGCTTGTCGTTACAGTCCATGATCACTACTCGCGTCCTCACACAACGCCTCTCCCAGCTTCGCGGTCATCTCCTGCAAAACATCCTGAAACTGCGCATGGTACTGCCAGAAAACCGCGATGGCCCTCTCACCTGCCGGCGTCAATCTGGCCCCGCCGCCGCTCTTGCCGCCCCGTGAGGTTTCCACCAGCTTGCACCCTGCCTGGCGGTTCATGGAAGCAAGAAGATCCCAGGCATGCTTGTACGACATCTCCATGGAACGGGCCGCCTGGGCAAGGGAACCGTACTCCCTGATCCGTTCGAGCAGCACCACCCGGCCATAGCCGAGAAAGGTGCCCTCCTCGCCTTCGAGCCAGAGGCGCCCCCGCCACTTCAAGCCCGGTTGTCTCGTGTCTGTTGCCGGATTGTTTTTCATTGCGTTATATTTACCAGAATATAACGGTACCACAAGAGCTTTTTTTGCACAAAAAAAGCCCATCTGCCTCAGCCGGGGGGAGGGCGAGACAGACGGGCCGTTCTAACAGGGAAGGAATTAAAAAAATCCCTGTTAGAACGCCATGCTCACGGAAACTCCGCCGTAGATGAAATCGTCGTCGTTCCCATCCTTGCTGCTTGCCTGCATGAGATCCTTGGCATCGTTGGTCAGCGGAAAGGTATAGCTGAGCTTCGGGCTGACCGTGAAGTATTTGTTCACCGGCACGGTGAGGCCCACCGACAATACGCCGTCATGGAAATTGTTGTAGGCATCGCTGGCGTCATCCGGGTCGGCATAGGTTGCGGCCTCATCCGCCGCGAGGTAGCTCACCTGGGCGCCCAGATCCAGGGTAATGTCACCCTGCACCGGGAAAGAGTGGGAAATTCCCAGAGTCGTATACCAGCCAGGATAGTAATCCGTGTCACGGTACACGGTCAGGGTCGGCTTCAGGAGGGTGCTCAAGGCAGCACTGGCGAAAAACTCCTGGGTATCATCCACCCCATCAAGGGCGTAGTAAATATAGCCGACGGAAAGGGCCACGGGACCCATCTGCCAGCCGTAGGCCAGGGTCATGTCGGTTTCATTCCAGTTGTTTGTCTCATCCGTTGTGGCGGAGTACGGATCGGTATCGAGATTTCCCCAGAGGTTTGCGGAAAAGCCCTTATATCCCACGGTCATGGACGGCTGCACCACAACGCTGTCCTTGCTCAGCTCAAATCCACGCCAGATATACTGGCTGTACGCGCCAACGGTCAGATTCGCCGTGGGCTTGTCTTCCTCGGCAAAGGCCAGGCCGGAAAACATGGAAAGGCATGCCCCGGTGACGGCAACTCCAGCCAATAACTTCCTCGCGACTGTACTCATCTTCTCTCTCCTTTTTTATAAATTATACGATTACCTGCAAAGGCCTAATGCCCGTCTTCTGTACACCCTGGAATTTCACTTTCCGTGCCAACAACCAACAAAATGTCAATCGGCGTCTAAAATTGACCCCCAATCGGCGTCCAATTTTGACCCCCCATTGGTAAAAAAATATTCGGTTTCATTTCCTGTTTTTCAACCGCC
>JAZDIS010000491.1:0-7157 GCA_043804705.1 Pseudomonadota bacterium
CGCTCTGTACCCAAAGGCGATACTGTAATTGCCCCGGCTTTGATAAAAAAAAGCCCTTCCGGATGTGGAAGGGCTTTTTTTTATGGGGAAAGGAAGGTTATTTTTTCTTGCCTTTGGTGGCGGCGCGTTTGGAGGCTTTCAAGGGGTTGATTTTGAGAGTGGATACGCTGATCTCGGGCTTCACATGGGTTGCAAAATTGCAAAGACCCAGACGCCATTTGGCTTCGGGCATGGTGTAGGTGGAGCAATATTTCACGGTCTCGACTTCAATCGTGCGCTCGCAACCTTCACATTTGTCGATGATCTGCTGAAACTGGCCGGTGGTATATTTGCTGGTCATATCCTTGGGAGCCGCTTTTGCCATTGTCATCCTCCGAATGAAACCCAGGTCGGGAGTTGCGTTCATCCCTGATTGGGGTGCTGTTTGTTTGGGGTAGTCAGGAAGCCGCCGCAATTCGGCGCAACATCTCAGTAAAGAATCAGCTTATTTAAATTATCTCGCCTGCCGTGTCAATAAAAAAAACAGGAAAGAGGTCAGGTCTGGAGAGGTTCTTTCTTGGTAGTAATTATTGCTGCCGCGGAATTTGCAGGCATAAATAAACGCTATCTATCTATTGTTTTTGGGAAAATCTTAAGATATAAGATACTATTGCCGGGTTAAATTTCGCAAGAGAGGGAATGGGATATGCCGTTTTACATCTGGAAGGGTGTCAACTCCTATGGGGAAAAACGTAAGGGCAAGATAGAAATGCCCAACGAATCCATGGCGCAAACGCATCTGAAGAAAATGCGGATAACGGTGTCCATGCTGAAAGAAGCCCCCAAGGACATGTTCGAAAATATCGAGTTCTTAAAGCCGAAAGTAACCGGCAAGGATGTGGTTATTTTTACCCGCCAGTTGTCCACCATGATCGACGCAGGCCTGCCGCTGGTGCAGAGTCTGGAGATTCTGGGGGAGCAGATGGAAAACCCGACCTTCAAGAAGGTGTTGCGGACAATCAGGTCGGATGTCGAGACCGGCACCACCTTTGCCGATGCCATGAAAAAACACCCCACCTGTTTTGATGCTCTGTACTGCAACATGGTGGAAGCCGGCGAGGTCGGCGGTATTTTGGATACCATCCTGAACCGGTTGGCATCTTTCATGGAAAAAAACATGGCGCTCAAGAAAAAGGTCAAAGGCGCCATGACTTATCCCCTTATCTGTATCTGCATCTCCTTTGTGGTCATGGCGGTGATGCTTGTGTTTGTGGTGCCGGTTTTCCAGAAGATGTTTGCGGATTTCGGCGGTGCCCTGCCGGCACCGACCCAGATGGTTGTTGATATGAGCGAGTTCGCCAAGGGGAATTTCCATATCATCATCGGGGCGATCTTTGCCGTGATTTTTCTGGTGAAAAAGATATACAAAACGGAGAAAGGGCGTATCCAGATGGACAGGATGATGCTGAATATGCCCATTGTCGGCACTCTTTTGCGCAGGGTGGCTGTGGCTAAATTCACTCGAACCCTCGGCACCATGCTGCAAAGCGGGGTGCCTATTCTGGAATCCCTCAATGTCGTGGCCAGAACAGCGGGAAACAAGATTATTGAGATGGCGGTATTCAGGGTGACGGACAGCATCAGCGAAGGGCGGGCCATTGCCGAGCCCCTGGAAGAGACAGGAGTGTTCCCCGGCATGGTGGTGCAGATGATCAATGTCGGTGAGGCTACCGGTGCCCTTGATGTCATGTTGACCAAGATCGCTGATTTTTACGATGACGAGGTTGACCAGGCCGTGGACAATCTGACTGCGGCGATTGAGCCGTTGATGATGTGTTTTCTCGGTGGCATGATCGGCGGGCTGGTTATTGCCATGTACCTGCCCATCTTCAGCATGGCCGGAGCGGTAGGCGGTTGATTTTCAGGGAGAATCCTGTATCGGTTTTTTAATTTGATTCGGAGGGAAAAATGGGAGAGATTATCGGGGTGTTGGGAAGGGAGGTCCTGGATTCAAGGGGCAATCCCACCGTGGAGGTTGAGGTGTTTCTCGATTCAGGTGTGGTCGGCCGAGCCTTGGTGCCATCCGGTGCGTCCACCGGCACCCGCGAGGCGTTGGAACTTCGCGACACCAAAAAAAAACGGTATCTCGGCAAAGGGGTGCTCACTGCGGTGGCCAATGTGAACGAAAAGATCGGCCCGGGCATCATCGGCCTTGATTCCACCCAGCAGGTGATTGTCGATCAGGCCATGCTGCTGCTGGACGGCACCGAAAATAAGAAAAATCTTGGCGCCAATGCCATCCTCGGGGTTTCCATGGCCGTGGCCAAGGCTTCCGCCGAGGAGGTCGGGTTGCCGCTCTACACCTATCTGGGGGGGGTGAACGGCAAGGTACTGCCCGTGCCGATGATGAATGTTTTAAACGGCGGAGCGCATGCCGACAACAATGTGGATATTCAGGAGTTCATGGTCATGCCTGCCGGGGCCACCTCTTTTGCCGAGGCCCTGCGCATGGGGGTTGAAACCTTTCACAGCCTCAAGGCGGTGCTGAAAAAGGCCGGACTCCAGACCGCCGTGGGCGACGAAGGCGGCTTTGCCCCCAATCTTCGCTCCAACGAGGAGGCCATGGAATTCTTGCTGGAGGCCATTGTCAAGGCCGGTTACAAGCCGGGTAAGGATATTTTTATCGCCCTTGATGTGGCGGCAAGCGAGCTGTATGATCCGAAGCAGAAATGTTATGTTCTTGCCGCGGAGAAGAAGGCCAATAAGTCCGCAGACGAATTGATCGCTTTTTATGAGAGCTGGGTGAAAAAATATCCGCTGGTTTCCATTGAAGACGGGCTGGCGGAGGCCGATTGGGCGGGCTGGAAGAAGCTCACCAAGAAACTGGCGGGCAAGGTGCAGCTGGTCGGAGACGATATCTTTGTCACCAATACCAAGATTCTGGCCAAGGGTATCAAGGAAGAGGTGGCCAACTCCATCCTGATCAAGCTAAACCAGATCGGTACGGTGACCGAAACCCTTGACGCCGTGGAAATGGCCCACCGGGCCGGATATACCTCGGTTATTTCCCATCGTTCCGGTGAAACAGAGGACACGACCATCGCCGATCTCAGCGTGGCCCTCAATACCGGGCAGATCAAAACCGGAGCTCCTTCCCGGACCGATCGGGTCGCCAAATATAACCAGTTGTTGCGGATCGAGGACGAGCTTGGTGCCGCAGGCAGATATGCCGGCAAGGGTGCCTTGAAATATATTTCTTGACAATTATCAGTTGGTTGAACATGTTATGAGCGATAAAGGAGGGTGCCCCATGACCCTGACAAAAGCGGATCTTGTCCAAAAGGTATATCAAAATCACAATTTCACCAAGGCTCAGGCTGCCGAGGCCGTCGAGGCTTTTCTGCGCATTGCCAAAAAATGCCTGAATACCGGTGAGGATCTGTTGATCAGTGGTTTTGGCAAGTTCAACGTGAAAAAGAAAAATGCCCGGCGAGGGAGAAATCCCCAGACCGGTGATGAATTGATTCTGGATGCCCGGAAGGTTGTGACCTTCAAGCCGTCCGGACTTCTGCGTTCCAGGATTAACGGAGAATAGCGCCCTTCCGCGGGGCTGCGTATTTTTCGCCGCGGACACGTTTGGGAGCCGCTCCAGAATCAAAGCAGTCCAGATTGTTCCGTTTACGGCTCCTTGCGCCGTTAACCGCAGCGGAAGCGAGCGATGCTGCTGCCGTTTTTGCCATTCAAGCGGCAAGGTTTTTTGCTACGACGGCTTATCAAGACGGGTTGTGTTTCCCTTGGCAGCAAGGAGGCAGCCCGTCTTTTTTTTTAAGGAGCCGTTACGAAACAATCATTGCCGTGTGATCAGTTCGGTACGGCTCCTTACGCAGCTTCGCTGCTGCCGGCCATGGTATTTTAATAGTGCTGTTATTTTTGAACAACGGCGAACTTTTTTTCTTATGTCTCGGGATGTCGCAGGGCATCCGACCGGCAGAGAGAGGGAGAGGACATGGCTGGTGAGAAGAAACGTCTTGCGGAATTGGCCGCCCTGGTCCAGGGGGAGTTGGTTGGCGACCCCGAGGTGCTCATTGGCGGCGTTGCCGACTTTGACAGCGCTGTTGAGGGCGAAATAACCTTTGTTGCCGATCTGAAACGCGGAGCCAGGCTTGACGAATGCAAGGCCTCGGCGATCATTGTTCCGACTGCGGTCACCGGGGGCAGCACTCCGGCGATTCGGGTAAGGAACCCCTATCTGGCCGTGGCCCGCATCCATGCCCTGTTTGTTGAGGAGCCATTTGTCGCCACCGGTATCGATGCCCGGGCGGTGGTTGGTCAGGATTGCCGGATTCCCGCCGAAGTCGCAATCGGCCCGCTGGTCTATCTCGGCAACCGGGTCCGGCTCGGGCAGCGGGTCACGTTGCATCCGGGGGTGGTGGTGTACGATGAGGCCGTCATTGGCGACGATGTGGTGTTGTATGCCAATGTAACGATTGGGCACCACTGTCAAATCGGGAACCGGGTCATCATCCACAGCGGTGCGGTGATCGGCAGTGACGGCTTTGGCTATGCCACCGACGAAAACGGGCGCCATATCAAACGGCCGCAGGTCGGCATGGTCCAGATTGATGACGATGTGGAGATCGGTGCCAACACCTGTATTGACAGGGCCACCTTCGACAAGACCTGGGTCAAGCGGGGAACAAAGATTGATAACCTGGTGCAGCTTGGCCACAATGTGGTCATCGGGGAGGACGCCTTGCTTGTCGCCCAGGTGGGCATCGCAGGCAGCGTTACCATCGGCAACAGCGTGATTATCGGTGGGCAGGTCGGTCTTGCCGGGCACATCCATCTTGGGGACCGGGTCATGGTTGCGGCCAAATCAGGGGTGATTAACAACCAGGAGCCGGGCGCCATGGTGGGGGGCATCCCGGCGATTCCCCATAAAGCCTGGCTGCGCTCCAGCGTCGCCTATGCGAAACTCCCGGAAATGGTGCGGGAGCTGCGGGAGCTGCAACGGAAGGTTGCCGAGCTGTCCCGGATTATGACCCAGGGCGAAGATAAAAGCCTTGGGGGCAAGGAGTGAACGGCCGGCCAGATTGCCGGCAAATATAAAAGATGCTGGTCTTGCAACAAGGAAAAAGACCATCGGTCCGTAACCCAGGTGAGCGAGCCTGTGAGGCTTAGAAATTAAAGGGTTGCAGCGCAATAACCGCTGAAGCCGCGGTCTGTCGAAGTCTGCGCTTATCTGCGATTTCAACAAAGATAGCCTGGCAACCGTTGGATCCAGTGAAAAGCGAGGAGAAGTGGTATGGATTCTGATCTGAAACAGCTTGATATCCTTGAAATCCTGAAGATTTTGCCACATAGGTATCCCTTTCTCATGGTGGATCGTGTCGTGGAGATGCATCTCGGCGAATCCATCCGGGGGTACAAGAATGTGACCATGAACGAAAATTTTTTTTAGGGGCATTTCCCCTCGCAGCCCGTTATGCCAGGGGTCTTGATCCTTGAAGGCATGGCCCAGGTCGGGGCGATTCTTGCTTATGTCACCGATCCCGAGACTGTGGCCAGCAAACTCGTTTATTTTGCCGGTCTTGACGGGGTGAAGTTCCGGCAGAAAGTTGTGCCCGGAGACCAGCTGTATTACGAACTTTCGGTGAGCAAACGCAAGGCCAGATTCTGGAAGATGGAAGGCAAGGCCTTTGTCGACGGCAAGCTCGTGGCTGAAGCGGAACTCATGGCCACCTTTGCCTGAGCCGTCTGCCCGAAGACCCTCCATTCCGTTTTTAATGCCCACCCAACAAAAAACAAGCGAAGGCGCAATGAACATACATCCTACCGCAGTTATTGATCCCGAGGCTAAGGTCCATGCCTCCACCACCGTCGGTCCCTATGCCGTTATCGAGAAAGGGGTGGAGATCGGCCCTGATTGTGTGGTCTGTCCCCATGCCGTGGTCACGGGGCTGACCACCATCGGCGCCCGCAACACCATCGGTTCCTTCACCAATATCGGCGGTCCGCCCCAGGACTTGAAATACAACAATGAGCCCACCCGGCTGGTTATCGGCGATGATAATCAGATCCGGGAGTACGTTTCCATCCACCGCGGAACCCCGGGCGGTCATGGGGTGACCACGGTGGGTAGCGGCAACCTGTTGATGGCCTACACCCATATCGCCCATGACTGTGTGGTTGGGGATCAGGTCATCATGGCCAATGCCGCAACCCTGGGCGGGCATGTCGAGGTCGGCGACCGGGTGATCATCGGCGGCCTCACCGCCGTACACCAGTTTGTCCGGATCGGCGAGTATGCCTATATCGGCGGCATGTCAGGGCTCAGCAAGGACGTGCCGCCCTATGTGATCATGGCCGGTGTCCGCAATCAGATGCGGGTGACCGGCATCAACCGTATCGGCCTGCGACGCTCCGGCTTCACTGCGGATGAGATCAAGAAATTGGGGCAGGCCTACAAGATTATTTTCCGCAGCCCGGATTTGCTGCTGCAGGAGGCGCTTGTCAAGACTCTGGAGGAGATCCCCGACTGTGCGCCGGTTGCCAAGCTGGTGAATTTCTTTGCCACCTCGAAACGCAGTGTGGTGCGCATGGCCGGTGATGACGAAGAATAGGATCGGGATTATCGCCGGTGGCGGTCAGTTCCCAAAACTCTTTGCCGGGGCAGCCAAGAAAGCGGGCCGCGAAGTGGTGATCGTCGCACATCAGGGGGAGTCCTGGCCCGAGCTCGAAACCATCGCCGACCGGTTTTGCTGGGTAAAGCTCGGCCAGCTTGGCAAGATCATAAATTTCTTCCGGGAACACGGCGTTACGGAAACCGTTTTTCTGGGGGACATCACCAAAACCAGGATTTTCAAGGATGTCTTACCGGACCTCAAGGGCCTGACCCTGTGGAACAAAATAGACGTCAGGCAGGACGATGCAATCCTGCGGGCGGTGGCCGGCGCCTTGGAAAAAGAAGGTATCCGCGTTCTGGAATCCACCCTCTACCTTAAGGACCTGCTCTTTCCCAAAGGAGTTCTCACCAGGAAAAGGCCCTCGGCCGAACAGCTGGAGGATATTCGTTTCGGCTGGCAGATTGCCAGGGCCATCGGCGCCCTTGATATCGGGCAGTGCGTGGTGGTCCGGGATCGCACCGTGTTGGCTGTCGAGGCCATTGAGGGAACGGA
>JAZDIS010000492.1:0-2677 GCA_043804705.1 Pseudomonadota bacterium
AAAAGCCTGTGAGCGCGAATCTATCAACAAAACGGAAATTTCCCGGTAAGCGTTCCCCAGTGCCGCAGATGCGCGGAAGAGGCCTGCGAAGTGTGCTAGTGCACACGAGCAGGCTGATGACAAAGCAGATGCGGTGCTGGGGAACGCTTACCGGTGACTGGCGCGGCAGATGGCCACGGCCAGGGCGTCAGCCGCGTCATGGCTGGGCGAGGCGGCAAGTTTCAGCAGCACCCGGACCATCTGCTGCACCTGTTCTTTCGGCGCCTGGCCATACCCGGCCACCGCCTGTTTCACCACGCTGGGGCTGTATTCCTCCAGCAGCAGGCCATGCTGCCTGGCGGCCAGGATGAGCACCCCGCGGGCATGGCCGAGCTTTAAGGCCGAGCGGGGATTAATCGCGGTGAAGATATCCTCAACCCCGGCCAGATGGGGCTTGTAGGCCGCAATGACTTCGCGGATGCCATCGTAGATCTCTTCAAGCCGCTCGGGAAACGGTTTTTTCTCCGAGGTCCGGATCACCCCGCAGGTGACAAAGGTAAGGGCGTGACCCTGCCGGTCGATCAGCCCGTAGCCGGTGGCGCGCGAACCGGGATCGATCCCGAGGATGCGGGTTATTTCCGGCCCTGCCTTGGCTTTGCCTGGGGTCATATCCTAGGAAATTTTTTCCATCAGCTCATCGGGGATATCGAAGTTGGCATGCACCTTCTGCACGTCATCAAAATCCTCCAGATTGTCGATGAGCTTCATCAACGAAATAGCCGTTTTTTCCTCGGCCACCTCAATGCTGTTCTTGGGGATCATGGAGATGGAGGCCTCGACAAAGCTAACCCCGGCTTTCTCCAATGCCTCCCGAACCGCGTTGAAATCCTCGATTGCGGTCAGCACCTGGAAAATGTCGCCATCCTCGATCATATCCTCCGCCCCGGCCTCCAGGGCCAGTTCCAGAAGCTTTTCCTCATCCATCACCCCTTTTTCCACCAAGAGGGAGCCTTTTTTGTCAAACATGTAGGAAACGCAGCCGGTCTCGCCCATGTTCCCGCCGGACTTGCCGAAGAAGAAGCGCACCTCGCCCACGGTCCGATTCCGGTTATCGGTGAGGCAATCAACAAGAATGGCCACCCCTCCCGGCCCGTAGCCTTCGTAGGTGATCTCCTCGTAGTTTACCCCTTCCAGCCCGCCGATCCCTTTCTTGATGGCCCGGTCGATATTGTCCTTGGGCATGTTCACGGCCCTGGCCGAGATAATGCCGGCGCGCAACCGGGGATTGGCTTCTGGGTCACCGCCGCCCATGCGGGCAGCCACGGCAATTTCCTTGGCAAGCTTGGTGAACATCTTACCGCGCTTGGCATCCTGGGCGCCTTTCCGATGTTTGGTGTTCGCCCATTTTGAATGTCCGGACATGATTTTCTTCTCCTGAAAATTAAAAATTAAAAGCGAAAAATGAAAAGTGGGATGTCACCCTGGTCAGCAGAGGACACCATGAATGTGCCTGCCAGACTCCATAAACTGCTCACTCTGCATTTTTCATTCTTCATTCTGCCTTTTCTTAAATCCCATCCCCAGCACAAAAACCTCACGGCTTTCCGGACGGGAACTTTTCGGCTTCACTATTTTGGTCAGATTGAAATGGGGGCGGACCTCGTCCACAAATGCCTTGAAATCCTCGCCCTCAAACACCTTGCAATAAAAATTGCCGCCCGGCCGCAGCATCTCCTGGGCGATCTCCACAACCCGCCGGGAAAGGTCCAACGAGTGCTGCTGATCCGACCATTTGTTGCCGGTGGTGCGCGGGGCCATGTCGCTGATGATCACCGCGAACTCAGGACAGATGGCGCGCACCTTATCCAGCACCTCGGCGGTCATGATGTCGCCGTGCAGAAAGGTAAACTTGGCGCTGTTGCCCTTGGTATTGATCTGCCCGAAGTTGAGGTCAACCCCCACCACCAGCCCCTGCGGGCCGACAGCCTGGGCCGCGTACATGGACCAGCTCCCCGGCTGGCAGCCCAGATCGAGCACCGTGTCGCCCTTTTTCAGCAGCCCGTGCTTCTGTTGGGCCTCCTCCAGCTTATACACCGAGCGGGCGGGATAGCCTTCCTTCTTGGCCTTTTTGAAGTAGTGATCCTGAACTTCTTTCACAGGCCTGCCGCCTCGTTGGGGTCTGCACGGTTTCCATGATGCGCCGCAAAAAAACATCGCTCAAAAACGGTTATATTTAGTCTGTTTATCGTTTCTTGACAAGCATAATCCCCAGGCGCTTGAGGACAGGATTCCCCAACCGTCCTGCCTCCCCTCCCACAAGACTTCCCCCCCGCACGACAAGGATACAGGAGCGCGCAGAAAAAATATTGAGATCGTGACAGCGGCCGGATATGCTGAGAGAATCCGGGGCGGACGATCCGCCTTCCCGCCCGGCAAGTACCGCTGCGGTATGGAAGCTGAAAAAGGTCGACGAGCCTGCCTTCCCCGTTCCCGATGCTGTCTGTCTCCTCCTCCGGGAAGCACCCTAAGGAAAAAAATGACCATCAGGGCACGAATAATTTCAATCGGCATGCTGGCAGTCGGCACCCTTTGTCTGTTGCTGATCGACCGATATACGGTGGAGTGTGCCCGTTATCGGCAACAGCAGCAAGTGACAGCAGCAGTGGTCGCGACCCGGGGCTTTTCCGTCCTGATCCAC
>JAZDIS010000493.1:0-3242 GCA_043804705.1 Pseudomonadota bacterium
TGGCTCACATTTTCGTCTTGGATGATGTCCTGGATGCCGCCGTACTGACCCAGAGAATTCTGAGCAAAAAAGGGCACCAGGTGGCGATTTTCACCGAAGAACGGGAAGCTGTGCAGTATGCCAGGAAAAACCATGTGGATCTGGCCATCCTGGACATCAATCTGAAAAAAACCAACGGGATCAGTGTGCTGGAAGAACTCAAGCGCGCGGACCCGATGATCCGGGTCATCATGCTCACCGGATATCCGACCATTGAAACAGCCCGCCAGGCCCTGCGCCTTGGTGCGGCGGATTACTGCGTAAAGCCCGTGGATAAAAGCGAACTGGAACAGAAGGTCTCCGCCGCGCTGGCCAATTGAGCCGCGACCGGCAAGCCACCTCCACAGGAGTCATCACCATGAAGAAATCAGTCTGGAGCATGTGCGGCATGTGCACCGTCCGCTGCCCCATCCGGGTCGAGGTCGAAGGCAACGCCGTAACCTGGCTCGAAGGCAACCAGCATATCCTGAAAGGCGCCCTGTGCGCCAAGGGTTCGGCCGGCCCATCCCTGGTGGCCGACAAAGAACGCCCCCAGCAACCGTTGATCAGAAAAGGCGGCCGGGGAGCCGGGCGCTGGGAAGCGGTGAGCTGGGAGTTCGCCCTCGACTACGTAGCGGACAAGCTCAAGGCCATCATCGACCGCCACGGACCGGAGGCTATCATGGCCAGCTCCAGGGGAGGCCCCTTCCAGGATCTGGTCAAGGCCTTCACCCATGCCCTGGGTTCGCCCAACTACACCGATCACGACAGCGCCTGCGGCCGGAATGTGCACCATGCCAGCATCTCCCTCTTCGGCCTGGGACGCAAGGGCTTCATCTACGACATCAAAAACGCCAGGCATCTGGTACTCTTCGGCCGCAACATCCTCGCCTCGCTGAGGCCGGCCGAGGTCAATCAAGTCATGGACATGCTGGACAAAGGCGGCAAGCTCACCTATGTGGACGTGCGCCAGACCCTGACCGGGATCAAGGCCACCAATTTTTTTCAGGTGCGGCCCGGCACGGATTACGCCCTGGCCCTGGCCCTGATCCATGAGATCATCAAGGCCGAGGGCTATGACGCGGAGTTCGTGGAACGCTATACCACCGGCTTTGACGAACTGGCCTATTTCGTGGAAAACTATTCGGCCCAGTGGGCGGCCAAGGAATGCGGGATCAAGGCCAAGGACATCCACGAACTCGTCGGCCAGCTCATTGCCGACCGGCCCAAGGTCATCTTCCATCCGGGCTGGATGCTTTCGCGCTACAACGATTCCTTTTACGCCAGCCGGGCCTTGAACTGCCTCAACGCCCTGATGGGCAACATCGAGGTCGAAGGCGGCCTTGTTTTTGCCAAGGGCGCCGGAGACTGCGGCGGCAAAGGGGTGCGCAGCCTCACCGAACTCTCGCCCAAACCGGCCGCCAAACGGGCCGACGGGGTGGGAGAGGTTTACAAACAGTTCGAAAAAGGCCCCGGCCTGTTCCATCTTTTCTACAAGGCCATGGCCACGGCGCAACCGTATCCGATCAAGGGGATCATCTGCGTCCGCCACGACCCCTTCTCCTGCTTCCCCGACCCGCAAGCGCAGAAGGAGGCGCTGGATAACTGCGACCTGATCGTTTCCATCGACACCCATTACAGCGAGTTCGGCTGGTATGCCGATGTGATCCTGCCCGAATCGACGTATCTGGAGCGCGACAGCATGATCGCCCTGCAAAAAGGGATGAAGCCCCGGCTGATCATGCGCAACAAGGCCATCGAACCCCAGGCCGACACCCTCGGCCTCTATGACATCATCAAGGGCTTGGCCACCCGGCTCGGGCTGGACCAGTACTTCCCGCACAACACCATGCAGGAGCTCTGGGCCTGGCAGCTGGAGCCCACCGGCTTTTCCCTCGCCGATTTCGAGAAGAAGGGTTTTGTCGAATATGCCGACAAACCGGTGCTGTACGACCGGGACAAGCTGGAAGGCAAGTTCAAGACCCCTTCGGGCAAGATCGAGATCATCAGCCAAAAGCTCGACGAATGGGGATTCCCCTCCTGGAAGCCTTACGAGAGTCCGGCCAAGCCGCCCAAGGGCCAGTACCGTCTGGTGTTTGGCCGCTCGCCGCTGCACGCCCACAGCCACACGGTCAACAACCCCTTGCTCAACGAGATGATGCCGCAGAATACCCTGTGGATCAACACCAGGGAAGCGGGCAAGATGGGGGTTTCCGAAGGGGATTTCGTCGATGTCATCTCAGGCGACGTCACCAGCGTGATCACGGCCAAGCTGACCGACTTCATCCATCCCGAGGCGGTCTATACCGTGCACGGTTTCGGCCGCCAGATCCCCCTCCAGACCCGGGCCTACCATGCGGGCATGAGCGACCAGAAACTCATGACGGGCCAGCTGCAGAACATGGACCCGGTGGGCGGGGGGCTCAACCTCTGCGAGACCTTTGTCACGGTACGGAAAAGCTCCAAAAACCATCAACGGAAGGTGGAATTGTGAACACCTACACCCTGTATCTCAACAGCAAACGGTGCATAGGCTGCCACGGCTGCGTGGTCCATTGCAAGGCCAACAAGGGGCTGCCGGTGGGGCCGATCCTCTGCGAGATAAGCCATGAACCGCTCAAATCGGTGCGGGGGGTCCCCAAAACCGAGTTCAAGTTCCGCTCCTGCTACCACTGCGAGGACCCGTTTTGCGTCACCATTTGCCCCACCGGGGCGATGCAGAAACGGGAAGACGGCATCGTCCATGTGGATGTGCCCAAATGCATCGGTTGCATGGCCTGCGCTGGGGCTTGCCCCTGGGGCATCCCCCAGCACAACCCGGAAACCAACAAAGCGGTCAAATGCGATTACTGCATGGACCGTCTGGATGCGGGGTTGCAACCGGCCTGTGTGACCAAATGCACCACCCATGCCTTGAAACTGGTGGCCATGAAGGAGGTGTGACCAGGCCGATCGACAAAAACAAAAAAGGCGCCGGACACAAGTCCGGCGCCTTTTTTGTTACTGCGTCTGCCCGGTCAATCGGCGTTTTTAGCCGCCAGGGTCTTCTGCACCTCGAAAGGCACCGGCGCATACTCCTTGAACCGCCGCTTGAAACTGGCCCTTCCCTGGGTAATGGATTTGAGGGCGGTGGTATACTTGTACTGCTCGGCCAGGGGGGTCAGGGCCTTGATCACCTGTTAGCGGCCCTGGGATTCCATGCCGCTGATGATCGACCGCCGCGG
>JAZDIS010000494.1:0-2483 GCA_043804705.1 Pseudomonadota bacterium
CGCGAACTGGCCACCTGCCACCCCGGCTACTACCGCTGGGAGCAGCGCTTCTTCCTCAAGTTCCTGGAGGCCGGCCTGGCCTACCGCAAGAACTCGCCGGTGAACTGGTGCCCCTCCTGCCACACGGTGCTGGCCAACGAGCAGGTGGTCGAGGGCCTGTGCTGGCGCTGCGACTCGAACGTGGAGCAGCGCGAGCTGACCCAGTGGTTTTTGCGCATCACCGACTACGCCCAGGAGCTTCTGGACTTCCTGGACAAGCTGCCCGGCTGGCCGGAGCGCGTGCTCACCATGCAGCGCAACTGGATCGGCAAGAGCGTGGGCGCCGAGGTGAACTTCAAGATCGAAAACTCCGGGAACGCTCTCACCATCTTCACCACCCGGCCGGATACGATCTTCGGCGCGACCTTCATGTCCATCGCCCCGGAACACCCGCTGGCTCTCGCGTTGAGCGCGGGCACCCCCCAGGAAGAGGCGGTCAGGGACTTCGTTAGCCGGATCAAGATCGAAAAACAGCGGCAGAGGCCGGAAGACGAGCTGGAAAAAGAGGGGGTCTTTACCGGCGGTTACTGCCTCAACCCCTTCACCGGCAAAAGGCTGCCGGTGTACGTGGCCAATTTCGTCCTCATGGAATACGGGACCGGCGCGGTGATGGCGGTTCCGGCCCATGACCAGCGCGACTTCGAGTTCGCGAAAAAATACGGGATCGAGATCAAGGTCGTCATCCAGCCCGAAGGCGAGCCGTTAGACCCAGCCGCCATGACCGAGGCCCACGAAGGCCCAGGCACCCTGGTCGCCTCCGGCGAGTTCACCGATCTCTCTTCGGACAAGGCCAAGGCCGCCATCACCGCGGCGGCCACGGAAAAAGGCTTCGGTTGCCAGCGCACCACCTTCCGCCTGCGCGACTGGGGCATCTCCCGCCAGCGTTACTGGGGCGCCCCCATTCCCATGCTCCACTGCGCCCACTGCGGAGTGGTGCCGGTACCGGAAAAGGATCTGCCCGTCAGCCTGCCCACCGATATCCAGTTTGACAAATCCGGCAAATCGCCGCTGCACACCCTGGAGAGCTTTTACCAAACGGCCTGCCCGGTCTGCAACGGCCCGGCCCGCCGCGAAACAGATACCATGGACACCTTTGTCGAATCCTCCTGGTATTTCGCCAGATACACCAGCCCCCGGTTCAGCGAAGGGGTTTTGGACAAGGCAAAAGCCGATTACTGGCTGCCGGTGGATCAGTACATCGGCGGGGTGGAACATGCCATCCTTCACCTGCTCTACTCCCGTTTTTTCACCAAGGTCCTGCGCGATCTCGGCTACCTGTCCATCGACGAGCCGTTCACCAACCTGCTCACCCAGGGCATGGTCATCAAGGACGGCACCAAGATGTCCAAGTCCAAGGGCAACGTGGTGGACCCCAACGAGCTGGTGGAAAAGTACGGGGCCGACACGGTCCGGTTGTTCAGCTTATTTGCCGCCCCGCCGGAACGGGATCTGGAATGGAGCGATCAGGGAGTGGAAGGAGCCTACCGCTTTTTAAACCGGGTCTTCCGTCTGGTTGACGAAAATCTTGGCGTCTTTGCCGCCGCTTCCCCCATGCCGCTTACTATGAATGCGGCCAGTACCGCCCTGCACCGGAAAACCCATCAGACCATCCGCAAATTCGGGGCCGATATCGAGGCGAAATTCCATTTCAACACCGCCATCAGCTCGGTGATGGAGCTTACCAACACCCTGTACAGCCTTGCCGGAGAAGAAAGTGGCGAAGCCCCTGATCCCGCGGTGATCCGCAAGGCCATCGAGGCGATGCTTGCCCTGCTCTCCCCCATGGTTCCGCATCTGTGCGCCGAGCTCTGGGAGCTGACAAAACACCCCACCCCCCTTGCCGAAGTGCTTTGGCCGGAGTACGATGACGAAGCGGTCAGGGAGGAGGCGATCACCATTGTTGTCCAGGTGAAGGGCAAGGTCCGCAGCCAGCTCCAGGTTGCTCCGGGCACCGGCGATGCAGACCTTGAAAAGATGGCTCTGGCCGATGAAAAGGTGCTGAAATTCCTGGAAGGCAAACCGGTGCGCAAGGTGATTGTCGTGCCAAACAAGCTGATCAATATTGTAATTTAGAAGCCGTTGAGAAATAACTTGTACAATTATGGGCGTTCCTTTACGGCTTCTTATGCCGTTTTGGCCAAACAAAATGCAAAAGGTTATTTTCCAACAACGGCTTAGTGTGACGCCGGACACCCACGGAGCCAGAGCATGAAAATCCTTACCCTGACCCCGATAAACGGGATAAGTGCGTTAACGAAGTTATTCTCTGCCGGAAAAACAGAGGAAATAACTTCCAACTTACTAAAAACCCTGAGCCTGCTCCTGATTCTGCTGATTTTTTCCGGGTGCGGCTACCACAACCCCAACATGCTGCCGCCGTACAAGCAGGGCAAGGTCCTCAAGCTCCATATTCCCATCTGGCCGAACCCGACCAATGAACTCAG
>JAZDIS010000495.1:0-3920 GCA_043804705.1 Pseudomonadota bacterium
CCGGATGATCTCGTCCCAGCCGAAATAGCCGGACGCGATCTGGAGGATGATGTATTTGAGAAACGGGCTGCGCAGAACCCAGGGCGGGCAGCCGCCCTCGCCGGTGGCCATGACCACGGGGATGCCCAGGACCTCGTTGCAATAGGCCACGCCTTGCAGCAACCCCAGCCACATATTGGGCGAGAGGGCGCCAAAGGACATGGAGCCGATGACAAAGGGGAAGATCTCCCGCACCGGCGGAATCCACTCGCCAGCCAGCTTGCGGCGGACATATTCTTCCGGCGGCAGCACCCGGCCAAGCAGGGTGTTGCAGGAAAATTCGTGGCGGCCTGCATCAAGCGCCGGATCGGTGAGCATGGAGATCCGGTCGAAGATGATGCGGTCAAGCAGGCTCGCGCCCGGCGCGTTGCGGCGGCCGCCGCGTTTGGCCGGCTCACCCTGCGGGCTGTTGACGAAACGGAAGCGGTCGCGATCGGTGTTGGCCACCGGATGGATGGCCTCGTTGGGGCAAACCATGGCGCAGGTGCCGCAGCCGATGCAGCGCTTGCTCACCTCGGTGGACTGGCGGATGCCGACAAAGGTTTTGTAGGAGCTGCCCCGTTCCGTGGAGGCAAGCACCAGCTGGGGCATGCGCTTGCGCATGTAGGCCAGCTTCAGGGTGCCCACCGGGCATACCGCGGCGCACTTGCCGCACAGGGTGCAGCGGTCTTCGCGGTGCTCAATGATCCAAGGCAGATCGTTGGGGGTCAGGCTGCTTGGTGTATTGGCAATTGATCGAACTGAGACCATATCTGCAACTCCTGTCTGTCTGGAGGAATAATAACGGTGTGTTCCCGCATGGGCTGGAAATCCTTGGAGCGATCCCGGTCGGGGATCATGGCGTCAACGCCGCACATCTCGGAGGCAATGGCCCACTCGCCGGGCTTGCCGCCCACCGTGGCGGGGCGCATCTTCTTGGCATCCATGACAATCATGGAGGTTTCGTCGGGCAGGGTGCCGATCACCGCGTTGGGGCCGTCGATGATCAGGCGGCGGCAGGAATCGCGCAGGCCGCGGAGAAAATCGCCCTGGGGATGCTTGGCCAGCTCTTCGTTTTTGAGCGGGGTGATCACGTGTTTATAGGTTTCCAGCGGCAGCTTGAGCTGCTTGGTCACATAATGGAGGATGTGGGCGAACACCTCGGAGTCGGACTGGTAGCCGATGTAGCCGGGATAGGCGCGGCCGGTGAGCCAATCCTTGATGGGGATGAAGGCGGTGTTCTCGCCGTTGGTCATGGTGGCGACACCCTGGATGAAGAAGGGGTGGCAGGCATAGAGGTTGATGCCGTAGTTGGTGTTCTGGCGGCCCTGGGCCATGCAGATCCGGCTGGTGATCCGGCCGGAATCCAGGCCGAGGGCAAGGCCGATCTCAAGGGGCCAGCCCACTTCCTTGGCCATGACCACATCGGGCCACAGGGAAAAGGCGGTGAGGTCGTTGCCATGCGCCTCGCCGTCGGCGCGGAGCGCCAAGCGGGTCAGCATCAGCTCGTGCTCGACCTGCTCGGCGGAGAGCTTGCTCCAAGCGGCTGGCTTTTTGTACACCCGGAGCACATACTTGTGCCGGTCCTGGGCCTCGATCATCTCTTTTTTTACATCAAACTCATGGTCGTACTTGAGGGTGAATCCCCCCTTGTCCATGATCTGGTCAAGACGGGCCAGCGCCGCTTCGCTGTGGGCGATGCCCGAGAGAATCGGGTCGGCGGCGTTGTATTTGTAATCCGCGAACGTCAGCCCCCTGAGCAGCAGACCGAGGCCGCTGCCGTCATACCCTTCCTGCATGGCCTCCATGGCCTGCAGCACCGAAAAGGGAGAGAAAGGCTCACTTGCGGTTTTCATGGCTAACCGGCACATGTGTCACTCCTTTGCATTATATAATGATGGCTTCATGAAAAAAGCGGATGGACAGCCAGCGTCCCTGCGCTTTTTGAAAAATTATGCGCCTGTGAATCAGGGTTGAAATGCATGATTATAACGAGAAATTTCAACCGTACAAGGCGAATTTAGCGACTCACTGCATTACACCACAATACATTGCTTGTCAAGGGGGGAAACAGGGCCATTTTTCCTTGACAAAAAAAGACAAAAGGAATAATCAAATTCCTCCCGGCGTGGCAGGCATGGCGTGTCGCCGCTGAAAATTCGTTGTTTGAAATCGGCTTAAGCCGTTGTGGCAAAAGCTCCTTATCCAGTGCTTGGCTGGACGGCATAAGGAGCCGTAACGAAATGGTCAGGAAGGCATGGTTATTTCGTAACGGCTCCTAAATCCGGCATGTTGCGCATGAAGCTGTGTGCCGAGAACCCCCGTGAAGAATGTGACATGGCATCCTTACTGACCTTCCCCAAAGGCGGTGTGCATCCGCCGGCATCAAAGGGCCTGACCGAAAACCTCGCCATCGAGGTGATGCCGGTGCCCGACGAGCTTGAGATTATTCTTGGCCAGCATATCGGCGCGCCCTGCACCCCGACAGTGGCCCCCAAGGATGCGGTGCGGGAAGGGGAGGTCATCGGCGAGGTGACCAAGGGGCTGGGTGTGCCATTGCACGCCCCGGTTTCCGGGACCGTCAAAGGCCTCGGCATGTCCGGCCATCCCATGCGCGTCAGCGCACCCTCCATCACCATCCAGACCAATAAGGAAGCAGCGCCGGTGCAGTCTTCCCGCTGCGACTGGCAAAAGCTCGCCAAGGAAGAGCTGCTGGCCAAGGTGCACGGCGCCGGGATCATCGGTATCGGCGGCGCCGGTTTTCCGTCCCACGTCAAGCTCTCCCCACCGCCGGACAACCCGGTGGACACCCTGATTTTAAACGGCGCCGAATGCGAGCCCTACATCACCGCGGATCATCGCCAGATGCTGGAGCGCGCCCCTGAGATTGTCGAGGGCGCCTTGGTGATCCTCAAGATCCTAGGCATCACAAAGTGTGTCATCGGCATCGAGAACAACAAACCCGATGCCATCCAGACCATGACCGAGGCGGCAGCCGCCGCCTCCACCCCGGAATACACCGTTGTCGTCCAGCCCTTGCAGGTCAAATACCCGCAAGGTTCGGAAAAGCAGCTCATCCAGTCCATCACCGGCCGCAAGGTGCCCGGCTTCGCCCTGCCTTCGGCAGTCGGGGTGGTGGTCCACAATGTGAGCACCGCCAGGGCGATTTACGATGCGGTGGTGCTGACCAAGCCCCTGTACGAAAAGGTGATGACCATCTCCGGCAAGGGGATCACGCGGCCCGCCAACCTGCTGGTCAAGGTGGGCACCAGGGTGAGCGACATCGTCGAGTATCTGGGCGGGGTAACGCCTCAGCTTGCCAAGATCGTCATGGGCGGCCCGATGATGGGCTTTGCCGTTTCCAGCCTGGACATCCCGGTGACCAAGACCACCTCCTCGGTGCTGTTTCTCGCCGCAGATGAGATCGACGCCACCCCCCACTCCCAGTGCATCCGCTGCGGCTGGTGCCTGAATGCCTGCCCCATGGGCCTTGAGCCCAAGGAGATCGCCCTGTATGTCGAGGCGGGCCGCCCCCAGGATACCGGGCAGTTCGGGGTGTTCGAGTGTTTCGAATGCGGCTGCTGCGCCTATGTCTGCCCGGCCAAACGCCCCTTGGTCCAGTTTATCCGGCTGGCCAAGATGAAGGCCAAGCGTTGATTTTTTAGAATGTAATTCGAAGGAGAACGGCCATTAACGAGCACGCTTCAGATACCCATCTGCCCAACACGCCACAAGGGTTGTGGAAGGTTTCCATTTCCCCCCATGTGAAGAGCGGCGAGTCGGTTGAAAAAATCATGTGGACCGTGGTGGCCTGCCTGGTGCCGCCCCTGGTTCTTTCCGTATTTATCTTCGGCATCCAGACCCTGATCATCACCGCAGTCAGTGTGGCCAGCTGCGTGGCG
>JAZDIS010000496.1:0-5018 GCA_043804705.1 Pseudomonadota bacterium
CGAAACTGTGGCAGAGTAAAAAACACACCCCGAGACGCTCTCTCGGCACTGGCCGGAATCACCGGAACGGTGGCCGCTTTCGAATCGGAACGGTGGCCGCCATCATGTCAGTTCGACTGGCCGCTTTCGCCGGAATACGCAGCTTGTTGCCGGTCGTTATCTGTGCGCCTTTCTTGGAGTGTGCGGGGGCCGCTACCTCGTCTGTGGTTCTCTTGTAATTCGGCCAAGATTGCCGCAGCTTTTTTTTCTGTCCATCCCTCCGATGACCACCCTAAGCCCTCTTCCCGGCGCTTGCCTTCGTGCTGGTAGCGGATGGCAAAATAACGATCTTTCCTCACGCCGTGCTTTCTGGTATCGTGCTCGTAGAACCTGACGCCACGGGCACCACTTGACTGCCATTTCGCCATGAGAGATTCCCCCTAAAAAATCCTTTGTTGAATTTCTCTCCCCACTCTCTCCCCATTTTGCGACTGAAACAGGAGGGGGTTAAAGGAAGCTTTGGGAAGAATGATAGGTAAATAAACACATAAAGTCAATGTGTTTATTGGGTTAAGAAAATTGTAGGAAAGTTGAGCAAGGGACTTAAAATCCCTCGGGGGCAACCCCGTACGAGTTCGATTCTCGTCCTGGGCACCAATAAAATAAGGGGATTGCGCGAATAGCGTAATACCCTTTGTGCTTTTCTGGAACGATCTGGGGACGATTATATTTTTTATAATCTGGACATCGGCCGCATGGCAGGCCTTTTTCTTTTGGTTTTTCATTATGATAGTAATTCCCGGCAACCACACGCAAACAACAAAAGGAGATATCGAGGTGAAAAAAACTTTTTTGGTGATGGGCCTTGTCTGTTTGCTGATTTCCCTGCCGTTTTCCGCAATGGCGGAGGTGAGTGGTGCGTTTGTCAGTCAGTTTTTATCAACTGACCCGCGGGCGGTGGCCGGAGGAACAGATCCGGTTTTCCTGATCGTGGTGCAGAATGGCAGTCAGGTCTTGGCCACGGTCAACGCTGACTATGCCCCCGAAGGGAGTGATTTGCATGCGAAGGTTTGGAGCTACTTGCTGGTGACCCTGGATTCCACAATGTCCGGGACCGCCGCGCTGAATGATTCATTCAATGTCTGTGATGTCACGATTCGTTTTGCCAACCAAAATGACCAGTGGATCGCGGAAACAGTGTCATCGCAAAACAAGTCCGGGGTTTCTAATCCGTTGGCCATTGATTGCCTGGATCTGTATCCGCTCATCACCAGGGAATTCACTCGGATTTTCTAAGCTGTTTCTTGTCCTCATGCGAATTCGATGCCTGACTGTATCAGTCCTACGAGGTCTATGTGCTGGATGTTTATGTCGTTCTCCGCGGCAAGAACCAGGAGGTCCGCCTGACTCATCCCAGCGGTGAGCAAGCCCGCGAAATAGTCCAGTTGCTCGCTCGGCGGGGTAACGTCAAGCACTGACCTGTACAGCTGGGTGACCACGGCCTCATTGTTGCGGGAGCCGGCCAGTTGCAGAAAAAGCTCCGTATTGAGCGCCAGTTCCGCCACCTGCTGCATGGTCATTCCGGCGTCAAACACCCCCAGCCCAGCGCCCACCAAGGCTGGGGTCAGAAGATATTGCCTGCCAAAAGCGGCGGCGATTAGTTTTGCCGTGTTGCCTGCTGCTCCGTCAAGATCAAGGGCGAGCCTGCTGTCGACGAACTGCAATCGCTCAATGCCGGTCAGGGTGTCCGTGCCCTCGCTCCCGCCGCTGATGCCGTAGCCGGTGCCGGTTGTCGTGAGTGTGCAGATGGCGCGGTTGCTGCTGTAAACGGCGGTGTCGATCCCCGCTCCGCCGGTGAGGGTATCGTTGCCCTGACCGCCGGTGAGGGTGTTGCCGGCATCGTTTCCGGTCAGTGAGTCGTTGCCGGAACCGCCGGTGGCGTTTTCAATGGTTACCCCGTAGGCAATGGCCAGATTGTCCGTGCCGTCATAGGTGGGCGTGCGGCCGGAAGATGCCCCGGCAGGCAAGGGGTCTGACTCGATGGTGATCTTGGAGAAGTATCCTGCCCGCAGATCGATGGTGCAGCTCCTGCTGAAATTGCTCACCGATAGGGTGTCTGTTCCGCCCGTATCCCAGATGGTCATGAAAAACGGGACGTCAGCGTCGAAGGCGTAGGTGTCGTTGCCGGTGTTGTACGCCGTGTTGGCCCCGTATAGATACTGCATGGCGGCGATATCGTAGAGCATGGGAGTCCGGGGTTGCACGTCATAGTATTCCCAAGTGTAGTAGCCTCCGCCCTGGTCCGTGACCTCCCGGTAAAAGGAATGTGGGTGCTCGGTGTAGGACATTACGGTGTACTGGGTCGACTCATTGCTGGGCGGCAGGGTGGGGGCAACCTCAAAGGAGTGCTTCAGGCCGAGGGCATGGCCGGTTTCATGGAGCAGGGAGCTGAAATTGTAGCCGTCCACAGCCCAGCTCTCAATGATGTTGTCAGGGTTGACCCAAATATCTCCTCCCTGCGCAGCCCCCGCGGAAGGATAATATGCCCAGCCCCAGGATGAGCTGATTGCAGGGGCTGCGGTGAAGGCAAAACGGATATCGCCCACGTTGCTGGAGTTTTCGCTTGTCTGGCTGAAGGTCAGATCGGCTACGTTTGCCCATTGCTGAAGAGCCAACCGGGCTGCGGTCTGATGTGTCGTTGTGAAGCTGTAATTTCTTGCATAGCTTGGTTCATTGTCGTCGGAATAGTTAGAAACCCAGGTCGCGCTGACGCTGGTGGTATAGGGAAAACTGTAGGAGATATTTGCTCCCCCCCCTTGTGCTCCGCCCCACTTTGTTCCGCCAAGCAGGGCGTCGATTGAGGTCGTGCCGGAGCCGGACACCTCAGTAACTTGCATTGATGCCGTGGGGCTGGTCATTGGGTCGCTCCCGGGTGTGTCGTCTGGAGATGTTGACCGATGCCGCCGCCATGGAAACCCGTCTTGTCAGGGGGAGCAGGCTGCGAGCGTTTCGTGGGAAAAAAGGGCTTGCTTTGTTTTATGCTAAATTTATATAATAAATAATGCTGGTGGTAATGCAAGAAGAAGAGGAGACTTTTTTGCTGGCGGTTCCTGGTTTTTCATAACAACAAGAGGAGGTATCGTATGAAAAAGGTATACAATGTGATACAGTGCGCAGTTCTTGCGGCCGCACTTGCCTTTCCCTGTACGGCCCTGGCCGATTCCGTGGACATTGTTTTTTCCGATGTTTCCGGGTTCGGAATAGATTCCGATACCGTCCAGATCAACAATATCCGGCTTGATATTGTGGTCGTCAACCCCTTTGATCCCACGCATCCGAGCATACAGAGCTTTTATTATAACGTGCCCTTTGATTTTGATCCGGTAACTCTGCATCTGGTGCCCAATCTTGGGGGGTCGATATCCGATGACGATACCACCGCCTGTTCCGCTGCAACCATTCTGGTAACCGACGCCTCTACCGGCTATCCGGTGGCCAATGCCGCCGTTACCATCGGCTCGGAAACAGTGTTTACCGACTCCGCAGGCAGCGCCGTGTTCACCGGTCTCACCTCGGGGGCTGCTTCGGTTTCCGCCTCTGCCTCGGGCTTTGTTTCCGCTTCCCGCTCAGCGACCTTGTCCTGTGCCACAGCCACTTCCCTGGGTTTGACTCTGAACCCAAGTAGCGGCGAGGGGGCGGTGTCGGCCAATGAGGTGCGGATCACCCTTGCTTGGGGCGAGAACCCCCGTGACTTGGATTCCCATCTTACCGGGCCCAACGACGGCACCGCTGCCGATGACAACCGCTTTCATGTATACTACAACGCAAGCAGCGGCGAGGTTGCCAGTCTTGATGTGGACGATATGTACTCCTATGGCCCGGAAACCATCACCATTTCACCTCCCTCCGGCAGCACGGTGTTGCGGCCCGGCATTTATCGCTATACGGTACATCATTATTCCGGCAGCGATGCCCTTAACTCCTCCGGCGCCTCGGTGACCCTGAATCTGGGAGGCACGGAGAGCCGGGAGTTCCTGCCGCCTGCCGACACAACCGGCTTGGCTGGAACCTCTTCCGACACGTGGACGGTATTCGAACTTTCTGTTTCCGACGCAGGTGCGATAACGGTTCTGCCTGTAAACACTTATGCTTCGGGGACCGGCGCTTACTCCGTCCGTTCCACCAAGACGGGTTGGGGCTCGGTGGAAAATGGTGTGGATTTCACCCGGATGCCCAGAAAATAGGGAGTTGGAGTACATTGGGAAAAAGCCCTGCCTCGGCAGGGCTTTTTTTTTAGAAACAGCCTTCTTCCGGAAGGCTACACCGGCATCCGGAAGAGGATCCCCATGGCCAACCCCCTTGTGTGGAAGGATTTATCCATGCTTTCAGAATTCCCCTGTTGTTTCCGGCGCATCTTTTCGATGTTTCTATTTTCCTGTCTCGCCGGTTTTGTCTTTTCTGGATGCGCTGTTTCCGGAACGGGTAAAGATGCTTCCGTCCAGGCGAATCTTAGTCCGGAGGCTCGATACCTTCTGGGGATGCAGTACGCCACAGGGAGTGGCGGGGGACAGGACCATGCCCGAGCCCGGGAGCTGTTCCGGGAGAGCCTTGCCGGAGGAGAAATCCGGGCTGCCCATGCGCTTGGCTTGCTGTATTTTTACGGCAAAGGGGTGGAGAAGGATTATGATAAGGCGTTTGTCCTGTTTAAAGAAGCAGCGGACAAGGGTGTTCCTGACGCGCAGCACATGCTTGGTTTTCTGTATGGCAACGGCTTGGGGGTGGAAAAGAATGGAACCTTGGCCTTGTACTGGACAAAGAAGGCTGCGGAGAACGGCCAGCCGGAAGCCGTCCACATAATGCGCGTCTTGCGGGAGAAACTGGGGGGCAAATGACCGGGCTCTTCAAGCCCAGGCCGTGCTGTGGTTGGAGTAAAAACTCCGATTCCGCCGTCGTCTGGCATTAGCCCCTGTCAGCTTGCCGTTTGCTGGATAATCAACTCGTCTGGTGATTTTTTTGCGAAGGTTTTACTTCTCCATATT
>JAZDIS010000497.1:0-2513 GCA_043804705.1 Pseudomonadota bacterium
CTCGAACATGCTCGGCCCCTTGACCTGGCCGGTGATCACGGCCCGGGCGCCGTTGACCAGCACTCCCGGTTTTACCCCGAGTTCCTCGGCGAACTCGCGGCAGACCCGCTCCGTCTCATCGTGGCTGAGTTCCGGCAGGGATTCGAAGCGTTCGCCCAGCTTGGGCAGCCATTCATTGAGGCCCGGGTATTTCAGCACGTTCTTGGCCAGGGCGGTCTCGTCCACGGTGAAATCATCGGCAAACCAAGCCCGGCTCAGGGAGGCAAAATCCTTCAGGGTGTGGAAACGTTCTCTGGTCATATCCAGGGTTCTCAGAAACCACTGCTGCTTTTCGCCGTCGTATGCCGCATCCCACAGCCCTTCTTTTTGAAATTCCACCTTAACCAGGGCGCCGATTTCCTCGATGGGCAGGGTGCGCAGGTAATGAGCGTTGATATTGATCGCCTTGGGATCGGTGAAAAACTTGGGGTCATCCTTGCGGTAGTTGAAGATGGAGTTGGAGCGGGTGATGCCCTCAAAGCTGAAGGCCTCGATGAGCTCTTCCCGGGAGAAGATCTCGCGGTCATCCGAGGTGGACCAGCCGAGCAGAACGAGAAAGTTTGCCAGAGCCCAGGGGAGGAAGCCCTGCTCCCGGTAAAACTGGACCGAAACGATCTCGCCGTGGCTGCGTTTGGAGATCTTGGCCTTGTTCAGGTCAAGGGTCAAGGGCATGTGGGCGAAGATGGGCAGTTCCGCGCCAAGGGCCCGATAGAGCAGGATCTGGCGCGGGGTATTGCTCAGGCCGTCCTGACCACGGATGACGTGGCTGATGCGGTCACGGATATCGTCCACCACGTTGCAGAGCAGATAAAGCGGCATGCCGTTGGAGCGGACGATGACAAAATCCTCGATATCCTCATGGGCACGCTCAACCCGGCCGTAGACCTGATCGTCAAAGCCGACCTTGCCCGGTTCCTGCGGGACCTTGAAACGGATGACATACGGGAGCCCCTGGGCTTCTTTTTCACTGACCTGTTCGGGGCTGAGTCTGCGGCAGACCCCGTCGTACCGGTAGTCGCCCTTGGCTGCCGCGGCGGCTTCCCGTTTGGCCTCAAGCTCTTCCTTGCTGCAAAAGCATTTGTAGGCATTGCCTTCGGTCAAGAGCTTTTCGGCTGCGGCCACATGCTCCTTGGCATACTCCGATTGAAAATAGGGGCCTTCATCCCAAGTCACCCCGAGCCATTCCAGGCCGTCGAGAATCCCCTGGATCGATTCCTGGGTGGAGCGTTCCGCATCCGTATCTTCTATGCGCAGCACCAGTTTTCCGCCGTGTTTGCGGGCAAACAGCCAGTTGTAGATGGCGGTCCTGGCCCCGCCGATGTGGAGATAGCCGGTCGGACTGGGTGGGAAGCGTACGCGAACTTCGGTCATGGTGTTCTCCTTGCAAAAAAAAATGAGCAGCGCGGAGCAGGCGGCGCGTTGCGGACGGATCGTGTTCAAGCTGTGTTTTATATATCGTTTTACCGGGTTATTCAAGAGGATGCTTGGGAAAAAGCAAGGCAAGGAGGGCTGGGAATGGGGCTGTATAATTTCCCCTCAAGGGATTGCTTTATCTTTAATAGAAATTATATTAATATAGTAACGGATAGTTATCCGTGGGCCGTCCGTCAGTGCCGTTACTCAGAAGCGGTTATTACGCACAAGGGAGGTGGAACAATGCCTTTAGATCCCAGCGCCACTTCAGTACAAACCAATGTCAGAACCGAGAGACCTGTTTCTCCTTATGCCGGAGCAGAAGGGGAAAGGAAGGCGAAGAACAACAGATCGGAATCCGGCCAGACCAGTCAGGCCTCCCCAGATGTCGTGAGCAAGATCTCCGCCGCCGCCTTGGAGGCATCCAGGGCTCTTACCCAGGCAGGACAGGCTGCGGACCAGAATGCCGCCGAGGAATCGGTGCGTGCGGCGGAACGGCGTGAGCCGCCGCCAAGGCAGGAGCAGGAGCAAAACATGCGGGCGGAAAATCGGTCACGCGGGGTGAATGTGGTTGTCTGATCTGTAAAAAAAATAGAAAGGTTGCAAACGGGGGGCGATTCCATGGGTCGGCCCCCGTTTTATTTGTTAGAAGCCAAGTTCCCTTAGAAAGCGTGGGTCGCTGGTCCAATCCTTTTGTACCTTCACCCAAAGCTTGAGAAGCACGTGCTGGTCAAGGAGGATCTCGATGTCTTTCCGGGCCGCTTGTCCCAGCTGTTTGAGTTTGCTGCCGTTCTTGCCGATGATGATGCCTTTTTGCGAATCCTTTTCCACATAGATGGTGGCATGGATCGTGATCAGTTGTTTGGCGCTGTTTTCCTTAAAGCTTTCAATCGTCACCGCGGTTGAATAAGGAATCTCCTGGCCGGTCTGCAAAAAGATTTTCTCTCGGATGATCTCCGCGACAATGAACCGTTCGCTGGCATCGGTGGGAATATCCTCGGGGTAGAGGCGCGGCCCGGTGGGAAGCAGGGGGCAAAGTTCCTGGATGACCAGGCCGGTGC
>JAZDIS010000498.1:0-3299 GCA_043804705.1 Pseudomonadota bacterium
TCGAAGACCGTATAGCCCGCCCCGTGCCGGGTCCGATAGGCGGATTTCTCCCGGATCGGCGCGGCGGTGGGCGACCAGAAGAGGCCGCTCTCCTCGTCGCGGATATAGAGGGCCTCCGAGGCCGGGTCCAGCACCGGGTCGTTGGACCAGCCGGTCAGACGATTGCGCTGGCTGTTGCCATACCAGGCAAAGCCGGAGCCGGTTTCGCTGACCATGGTCCCGAAAGCCGGATTGGCGATGATGTTCACCCAGGGTGCCGGGGTGTTGGTGCCGGGGCCGAGATAGATCGCGTATTCACGGCCGTCCGGAGTAAAGCCGCCCAGGCTGTTGAAATAGTTCAGCTCCATGAAGGGCAGCGGCGCCGAGGGTTCCCGGACCGCACGTTTCCGGCTCAGCATTTCCGGCAACTCGGGAGCCTCCACCGGCGCCCGCAATTGCTGGGGCAGCGTGCCCCGTGCCGCCACCAGCATGACACTGGCCACGCTCTTGAGGAGCTTCAGATCTTCCTCGGGAATGAGCGCCGCATTGCGCAGGAAGATCCCGCCCGGCTGGTCCGTCCCGTTCATCAGGGAATGGGCCTGAATCAACCGCTCCAAGCGTTCCTGAAGCGGACGTTCATAACTTCCGGGTTCCTCGTTGAGGATCACCAGCTCGGTGGACAAGCCATGCATCCGCCAATAGGTATAGGCCTGGAGCATCTGCCGGGCCAGACTGATATCCCGCGCCTCGCCAATAGTAACCAGGGCTATGGGCAGGTCGCCCGAAATGCCGTAGGGCCACAATCCGGCTTGCCCCTTGCGATTCTCGGCGAGTTGCTCGCCGGCCGCACGCAAGAGGGGGTTGGGAAACAGCAGGTGACTTGCCAGTTGCTGGAAGCGGCGCGCTTCATCCGGTTGAATGTGCAGCATCTGCAACTGCTGCTGGGCCGAGACCCAGGCAAAATCCATGGCCCGGTTGATCTCCTGGGGCCCGGAATATTTATCCATCAACAGCAAAACTTTTTCACGGCTTGAACCGGCGGCGAGCACCAGGGAAACCTGGGTGTGCTGGCCCGGCTGCAAGGTGATACTCCGCCGCAGGCTCAAGCTCGGATCGAGGACAAATCCCTGGCTGTTGCCGAGCTCTTGCATGGCCCCCATGGGTTTGGCCAGGGGACGGCCGCGCCCGATAAACCGTTTCCGGTCGGTTTCAAACTGCCAACCTTTTTCAGGCGGGCTATCAGCCCCTGCCTGCTCACAGGTCAAACGGTGCGCCACAAACAGAGGCGGTTCGTTCTCGCTGCGTGACCGCCGGTAAGCCAGGAGAACCTGTTGTCCGGGGAGCGCCTCGGTCTGGATGAACAGCTTGTTAAAGGCCGGGTGCTGGCGATCCGCGCGGTGGGGGGCCATGGAGAGCTCAATATAGCTGGTGAGGTTAAGAAAGCGGACGCGGGTTGTCCTGTTGATCAGGGTAATCCTCCGAATCTCCACGTCATCTTCCGGCGAGACGATCACCTCGGTTTCACTATGCAACCCGTTGTGGTCACGGCGGAATACGGCCCGATCGAGCGCAAAATTGACCGAATACCCTTCCAGCTTCCCATCGGCCGGTTGATAGGTGCTGGACCAAACCCGGTCCGAATCGGGCTCATGAAGGAAACAAAAAGTTCCCATTGCATCACAGGTCCGATCCGACCGCCAGCGGGTGAGTTCCTGGCCGCTCCACTGACTGTAGCCGCCCCCGCTGTTGGTGACCATCACCCCATAGCGGCCGTTGCTGAGCAGCAGGCTGTGGGGGATGGCGGTATGGGGCGTGGTAAAGATGCTTTCCGCCGGGGCAGTCTGGTCCACGCCCAGCAAGGTGGGCTCATTCTCCCGCGTAGAGGTCAGGTGCAGCGCAGGCAGGGTCGGGATGCGTTCCTGGAGGAGCGCCTCAAAGGCACGGACCCTGGGATCGCTGTGAAAGCGGCGCGGGAACGGATTGCCATGCAGGAAGTTGGTCAAGGCCAGAAAAGCCATGCCCTGGTGATGGGCCATATAGGCCTTGATTATCACCCCGCGCTTGCCCACTCGCTGCGTTTGCCGGCTGAAATCCATGGCCTCGTAATACCCATAGTCAGCGAGCATCCCCAACCCGGCCAGTTGTCGCAAATTCCGCACGGTTTCATTGGGCGCCAGGTTCAGGGCCAGCAAGGTGGCATAGGGAGCGATGACCAGCTCTTCCTCCAGGCCGCGTTTCAAGCCGAGCAACGGAACGCCGAACGCCTTGTACTGATAGGTTTTGTTGAGGTCCATATTGCCGAAGGCGGATTCGGAAATACCCCACGGCACGCGCCGCTTGCGGCCATAGGTGATCTGGACCTGCACCGCTTCCCGGGCTGCCTTGTCCAAGAGCGAGTGGCCGTAGGAGTACTGGAACAAGAGCGGCATCAGGTATTCGAACATGGTCCCGGCCCAACTGAGCAGCACCCGCTGCCGGCCTATGGCCCCATACAGCCGGCTCATGGAAAACCAATGTTCCAGAGGGATATCGCCCCGGGCAATGGCAACGAAACTCCCCAACCGCGCCTCGCTGGCCAGAAGATCGTAACGGGAAACGTCCAAAACGCCGGTGGAGACGTTAAAGCCGATGGCAAACAGTTTGCTTTCCCGGTCATAGAGAAATCGCATGTCCAGCGCCGCGGACAACGCACGGACATCCTCACTGAGCCGGGTCGCCATTCCCAGGATTTCCCCGGCCAGCCACTGCGAGGTGGCGAATGCCTTGATAACCCGGTCGAGCCAAGGGGTGAGGTGGGCGCTGGCCTGGAGAGATTCCTCGCGAATCACGCGAAGAATCGTGATCGAGCCGATCCGGTCATGGGCAATATCGTGCAGCGAAGGCGCCTGTACAAGATCATGCCGGATGGCGAGCAGGGCCACCGGACCCAGCGGGGCCAGCTCCTCCGCGGTTTTTTCCGCGAGCATCTCGATCCAGGTGAGATAGCGGTCGCTGTTTTGGGCCCAGGCCGTAGCCTGTTGTTCCAGTTCCGCACCCCATGCCGCTGCCCCTGCGGCAACGACCATCGCCCTGACATTGACCTCGGTCCGCCGCTGCAGACGGAGGAGATCGACGATGCCGGAGGGCGGAGCATTCCATTCAGCCAGGAGTTGGTCGAGGGTTTGCCGGTACAAACCGGCATTTTCTTCCAAGGCTGCGTCCTGCTTCAGGATTTCCCCGGTATCGGCCAGCCCGGCAAATGCCTTGCCATCGAAAAGCGGACCATGCACCAGCTCGTCAAGCCCCTGCTCCAAGGCCCACAAGGCGCCCAGCAGATTGCC
>JAZDIS010000499.1:0-2355 GCA_043804705.1 Pseudomonadota bacterium
GAGCTTGTCCGCCTTTTTCCTGTCAACGACCTCTTCGGCCTTTTCGATCAGGGTGAGCACATCGCCCATGCCCAAGATCCGGGAGGCAACGCGGTCCGGATGGAACGGCTCCAGGGCGTCCAGCCCTTCACCCATGCCGACAAACTTGATGGGCCGCTGGGTCACTTTCTTGATGGACAGGGCCGCGCCGCCGCGGGCATCGCCATCCATCTTGGTCAGGACCACACCGCTGATGGCAAGATCAAGATTAAATTTTTCGGCAACCGTCACCGCGTCCTGACCGGTCATGGCATCAGCCACGAAGAGAATCTCGGCGGGCTGCACCGCGTCCTTGATCCGGGCCAGCTCGGCCATGAGCTCCTGATCCACATGGAGGCGGCCGGCGGTGTCGATAATCAGCGTATCATAGCCAGCGCTCTGGGCCGCATGCACAGCCTGCCGGCAGATGGCCACCGGATCTTGATTGGTGGCGGAGGGATGCACCGGCACCCCGAGGCTTTTGCCCAGAATGGTCAACTGCTCAATGGCTGCGGGCCGATAGACGTCGGCAGGCACCAGATACGGCTTGCGCCCCTTGCCCTGCAACAGCTTGGCCAGCTTGCCGGAGGTGGTGGTCTTGCCGGAACCCTGCAGACCCACCATCATGATAACCACGGGCTGACGGCCGCTGAGGTCAAGGGTGGCGGTCTGCCCGCCCAACAGCTCGACCAGCTGGTCATGAACGATCTTGACCACCTGCTGGCCAGGGGCCAGAGAGCCGACCACTTCCTGGCCAATCGCCTTCTCGGCGACAGTGGCGACAAAATCCTTGGCGACCTTGAAGTTGACGTCGGCTTCCAGCAGGGCCATGCGCACTTCGCGCAACGCCTCCTGGATGTTTTCCTCGGTCAGCCTGCCGTGGCCGCGAAGCTGTTTAAAAACATCATGTAATCGATCTGAAAGAGATTCAAACATTCTATTCTATCAATCACTCAAGCATGCTGCGGAAATCCCGGCAGCTGCGATAATTCCTGAAAAAAGACACACCTCACCCTCTCCGGGCCGGAAAACGGACAAAGATACTGTGCCCAGAGCAGGTTGTCAAGCAACAAATCTGCGCAGAAAATCCATCGCAAGGGAGACGATACTATTGCAGGCGGCTGGTTGGCGCGGGAACAGATAATGTCCCCGGAATTCACTCAGTGGCCAATGACCAGAAGTCTGCTATGCCATGCGCCCGGCAGATCACGGACTTCAGATCAACTGGAGAATTTGGTTCAGAAGCGCGCATACTTCGGCGAAGCGGGCGTCCGCCACTTTGGCGGCGGGGTGGGGAGTGGCCTGACGGGCGCGCCAGTCGAAAGATTTTGGCTGATGGCAAAGCACATAGCTGGTTTTGTTGACGCCGGCTTTGGGGACCGGGCCAACGGCGACCGCGAAGGGGTTATCGGCGTTATATTCCGCGGTGGTCATGGGCAGGCCGATAACCAGGGAGGTGCGGTCATTGAACTCCCAGGGAGAAAGAACCATAAAAGGATGGATGTCGCGCATTTCGCGGCCGGCCTGGGGATTGCAGTCGATCCAGATGATCTCCTGACGGGCCGGCACCCACCCGCGTTTTGCCGCTACCATTTTTCGGCCCCAAGCTTTTCCGTGCCCTGCATCACCTCCCCGCCGTGGTGTTCCGGCTTGTAACGCTCCAGCCGTTGCTTGAGGGTGAGGGTGGCATCCTGGATCGGAGTAATAATGACCTTGCCTTCCTCCACCGTTACCCGCACCTGTTGATCCTCGTGCAAATGCGCCTCGCGTGCCACGGCGGCGGGCAGACGGACGCCAAGACTGTTACCCCAGTGCTTGATATTGAGTATCGCTTCGGCCATTGGGTTGCCCCCTGTAAAGTTTACACAAAGTATAAACATGCCCAGGGATGAACGCAACTTGTTTTTAGCTCAGTGAGCAATCGTGGCGGTGAGTTTGAGTCCCCAAGGCCCTGCATACCCGCTGGGCCAGCTTTGATGTTAGATCGTTGCCCAGCAAAACGGCCTGCGGGGAAAAGGGTAGGATCGGCGGCCAGACGGGCTCTGCCCAGGCGCGGCAGGCAGGTCAATTGCGTAAACTGCCCCCCCGAACTCGACATTTCTTGGTGAAACCCTATAACCCTTGACGTCATATAACCCTCTGCGTTATAGTATTTCATGATTCTTGATTTCTATTGCGGAGAGACGGAAAAGATTTGGCAGGGCGTGGCCTCCCGGCGACTGCCACGGGATATGCAGCAGGTTGCGCTGCGCAAGCTCTTTATGCTCGACAAGGCTCAGACCCTGGATGATTTGCGCATTCCTCCCGCAAACCGGCTGGAGCCTCTCAGGAATGAAC
>JAZDIS010000500.1:0-3124 GCA_043804705.1 Pseudomonadota bacterium
TATTCATAAATAAAGAAAAAGAGGTCTTTTATGCATGTTTCAATTCACGAATTCAAGTCTCATTTGTCGCGGTATGTCGGTCGGGTTCAAGCCGGTGAGTCTATAGAACTCACTTCCCATCGGAGGGTTGTTGCCCTGATAACCGGGGTTCCAAAAACCACTGATCAAGGGATAGCAAAACTGCTGGCCTCCGGTGCGGCCAGCTGGAACGGCGGGAAGCCGGGTGGGGCGAGCTTGGAATTAGACCCCCGTGGTATTCCTGTATCCCAGATCGTTCTTGAGGACCGAGGATGATTCTTTTTTGTGATACCTCCGCCCTGGTGAAGCTTTATATCATCGAAGAACAAAGCCAGGAGTTGAAGAGCGAGGTAGAGCGGGCCGAGGCCGTCGCCGTGTGCAGAATCACTTGGGCTGAGGCCCATGCAGCGTTTTCCCGCCGGGCAAGAGAAGTGCCAAGGGATATCCCCGTCATCGAGCAAGCCAAAACCATTTTGTCCGACGATTGGGCAAATTACCTAAAGCTGGAAATCACTCAATCGCTCGTTGAACTGGCGGGAGAATACGCGGAAACATTCGCCTTGCGAGGGTATGACTCCATTCAACTTGCCGCTGCCTCTGAAACAGTTAGGATTTCCGGCTGCTCCGTTACTTTTGCTTGTTTTGACAAACGGCTCAGCAACGCCGCCAAGGTATTGGGATTGCGACTCCCAAATCCCTGACCAACCGGATTACGCGGGGCATACCGAACTCCTGTCAAGATAATCAACAAATCAACTGCCCCCTTTGGTCTCCATACGCAATTACCTGGGAAGCAGGTCAATTGCGTAAACTGTCCCCGGAACTCCCCCCTGCCAAAAAATCTCCCTTAGCACCGTGCCCATCCGGGAACGGCCTTGCACTGGAACCAAGGGCCGTTTCCGGACGGGCAGTAGCGTAGCCAATCACCAGGCTGCTAAATTGGGGGATGTTTGAATGGATAAGTAGAACGGGTAAAATAGGAAGCTTGATAGCTGAAGAATGTCCGAAAGTCGAGCCTGACCCCGGCGCCATACGTACACCGGGTCATTTTTTTCTTGCATTATAGTTACAAGTTTTTGTATATTTGTCTCATGATAATCAAGCTCGTTGAATTTCTTGGAGACTCCCTCGAAGCCTTACGCGACTTCCCAAACAGTGCTCGCCAGGAAGCCGGCTTCCAAGTGGACAAAGTACAACGCGGCGAGGAGCCGGACGACTGGAAACCCATGACCACTATCGGTCAGGGCGTCAAAGAAATTTGTATCAGAGATGAAGCCGGTGCCTTCCGGGTTATCTACTTGGCAAAACTGGCAGAAGCGATTTATGTCCTGCACTGCTTCCAGAAAAAGACGCAGGAAACCAGCCAGAAAGATATCCGCTTGGCGCGGAAGCGTTACAAAGACTTGATGAAGGAGCAACAGCAATGAGCAAGGGACAACGATTCACCAGCATCTGGGATGCCATCGAAGACACACCTCGGCAGGCCGCCAGCATGCGTGCACGGTCGGAGCTTATGATGGCTATGCAAGAATGGGTAAAAATCAGCGGAAAAACTCAGGCCGAAGCTGCCCAGCTCCTGGGCGTCACGCAGCCCCGCATGTCTGACCTGATGCGCGGCAAAATCAGCCTGTTTTCGATAGATTCAATGATGGACATGGCCACAACTGCCGGCCTGGAGCCACACGTCACCATCAAAAAGCCGAAGGGCTCCAATAAAACTCAAACGCCTTCCAGCAATACCCGAGGTACCCGCAACAAACCGCCCAAAGGCGCGGCCAACAACATGGGATGCTAATCACTTGGCCGGAATCAGACTGGAATCCTTGCCCGGCTTCCCACCGGAATACTCAGTGAGTTTGCGGGCGAATGTCCGAAAGTCTAACCTGACCCTATAATACCCCCCAACTCTCCCGGTCCGGGAGAAAAACACAAAACGTGGTCTGCCCCATGGTCCCCTATTTATTTCAATGTCAGTAAGTCAGACCTGACCCCGGCGCTTTCCAGGGATAAGCTCGTCAATCAAGTTATTAAATTAAGACACCGTCCCCTTGATTTTTCACGGCCTATCTGCTCGCTGTCCTACGCTTAAAACTGCCTGTTACCAGTCAGTCTCCAAGGACTCGCTACCCGGTGGCTGGCCTGCCTTCCGGGGCGGGGTTCACACCCGCTGAATTACACGACCTTGCCCGGCCGCACATTAAGACCGTCCCCTTGATTTTCCCGGTAGCCGGTCGTGGGCCTCCTTGAATTCGGTGTGCAGGTTCTCGCCAGAGGCGAGGGTTTTGTCGAAGGCGGCTGGTTTCAATTTGGGTCTCCGGCATTTGTTTCTGTGTGACTGGAATCACCGGAGGGTAGCAATACGGGATCTGCAAAATTTACTAACTCGCTGAATCCTCTCCCTTTTTTGGGTGGAAACAGGACGACGTTGATCCCTTCCGAAAGGGCTGCACTCTCATAGGCCATGCCATCAAGCGGACTGCCATCATTCAATAGAAAGATTTTGGCGAAATACTCGGAGACGACTTGTGATGGGACATAATCGATGTGCTCCCGCCCGTCTTTCTCAACCCGTTCGCTGATCTTATTGGCGAAATCCATCAGAAAGAGCAAAGATTCGTACTCATGGCGACGCGTTTGGTCAAATATGGAAGGCAGGCTCGGGAAATTGGATGAGGTCAAGTCGAGCAATCGCAGATCGTGGCGAAGGGTACACGAGGCCATCGCAACTTGGCAGGGCGGCTTGTACTGTATTTCCGCGAGTACCGTTTCTTGCTCTGTAGACAAGTATAAATAGCTGATCCCCGCCGGACTCATCCGTTGCGTCAAGGCTTTTTCGTTCGGTGGCGGACCAAGTTCCTGGAGGTTGAGAGGCCAGGTCGCATCGATTTTCCGATTACGGCCACGAAATAGCTTGGTGCCGGCTGACCAAGTCCGAACCAGCCCCCTCTCCATTACGATCCTACCGATTGTTAATCGGCGTGGAATAATGACCCCTTTATGAGAGAAATCGGCGTCGAAAATTGACCCCTCCCGTGTTAACGACTCCATGGAAATTTAACCATGGAGGAACTGGAGGATGTTGATTGTGGAAACGATAGCAAAAGTA
>JAZDIS010000501.1:0-3899 GCA_043804705.1 Pseudomonadota bacterium
CCAGAAGAAGCCCGACCATGGGCAGGGTCGTTTTTCTGAACCTTTCGGCAAGGGGCAGCTGAGGGACAAGGTTGATCCGTTCAAGCATGACTCACCACCTTGCTCCTGTGCCGAGGGCCAGGACATGCAGCAGGGGTGAACAATCGGGGCCGCCGGTGGTGGCTGTCAGGGATTTGCACGTGATGCCGAGGAGATCGTCGCTGCCCACGGAAAATTCGCTCCAGAAAGCGTCGGCGCCACCGATAAAAATGTTCCTGATGGCAGTACCCTTTTGGATGGAGGCGTAATAATCACGGGTGCGCAGAATCTCCAGGGGGATTTTGTGCAGATAATTTGTCCAGGTGACGCTGTCCATCGCTGCGGGTGCTGCTTCGTCCTGGGTGGCGCCACTGAAGGCGGCGCTGGTCCCGGGAGCGCCCCCTCCTCCGGAACCTGCGGCCTCATTGGAAGCCAGCACGGAAAAATCGGCAAGGATGGAGGCGGCGTCGATGTGTTCGTCTGAATGCGGCGGGTTTTCGTCGAGAATGAGCAGGTCGTCCATTGCCTCCGGCGATTCGGACGAGGATGGCAGCTCGATGTCCACCGATGGTTCCAGGTCGATTTTTCCTTGTGGCTGCAAGGCCTTTACCGTACGGATGAGGGGGAGTTTGCCTTTTTCGTAGACGGCCAGGGAGATGCTGTCTTGCCAGAGGAGTACGCAGAGGGCGGCCTCCTCCGGCGGCAGCATCTTTTCCTGGAAAAGAAAGGTGAAGGCCGCGAAGACGTCTGGTTCAAAAAAAGATAGCTCGATTTGTTTTCTGGCGAATTCCAGGCGGATTTTATGGAACATCCCGGCGGGAAAAAGGTAAACCGTCACCTGGAGCCGATCCTTGAAGCGGCCCGTGATCTGCCAGTCGTAAATAAACTCGTTGAGTGGCTGGTGCAGCGCCTTGGCAAGATGGTAGGGCAGGGCCTTGCCCACCGCGCCATCAGGCATGACGGGGATGCTGGTGGTGATCACTTCAAAAAAGGCAAGGGGCAGGGCCATGGAGACCAGGCCATGGAGATTGCCGGCCCCGGCGAGTAGCCGGGGGATGGTGACCTCCGCGGTGATGGCGCTGTCGGTTTGGGCGAGGATGTGCATCTGGGCCGCGCCTGACGGATCCTTTGAAATCTTGGCCAGCATGGTGCTCCGGCTGTCGCCGGTCAGGGCGAGATAGCTTTTGGTGCGAAAGGGCAGCTTCATAAAAAAAATGGTCCCGTCCGTTTCGTCATTGCGGTTGCGTTGCCTGCCCAGGTTTGCTCTGGCCTGCGGTCAGGGAAGAAAGCCATTGGGGGTCAAAAAAATCCGCCTGTCCAAGGAGATCGAGGTTTTGGCGAAGCAGGGGGTGGTTTGGCGCCAGGGCGTGGGCCTCGCTGAAAAGCCTCTTGGCCGGGGCGCGCAGCCCCAGTTCCGCCAGGGCCACCGCCATGTTGATCAGAGCTTCCGGCCTTTCCGGCTGCTGCTTGCGCGCCTGTTCGAGATAGTAGATTCCCCGCCAGTGCCGATTCTCCTGAATAAGGGCAAGCCCCGTGTCGTTGAGCTGCCGGTAGAGGTCGTTAGCTGTAGCCGGGGCTGACCCCGGCGGAATCGGCGGCGCCGGAAGCAGCGTCCGGGAGTTAACCGCCTGGGGAGCCGGAGGGGCTGGATGATCAGATATCCGCGCCGGAGCAGCAGCGTCAGTGGCGACAGGCGGCTTGGCATCTTTGTGCTTTGGGATGCTGAAAAATACGACCAGGGCAAGAGCCAGCATGGCAGAGGCTCCCAGCAGAATAATCCGGAGTTTCCTGCTCGTGTCCGTGCTTTGACCGCTTCCCTTGGCCGGGGCTGATTTTTTTTTGGAAAAGACGACCTGTTCACCGGTGCGGATCTTTTCGAGGGTATTGTAGAGTCTGCTCACGCGTCTGCTTACCACTCAGAAGGGCGTTTGTCGGCGGAATCCACATTGTCGGTGAGGGGCCGGTCATCGTTTACATAGAAGATGGCGTCAACCCCCCGGCCATTGGCATCGCGCTCATTGCCCGGATAATAGGCCCAGCCGGTGGACTCATCCGCCCGCCTGGGATCTGTCAGCACATCGGCCAGGCCCTTTGCGGAAACGCCGGCAGGGCTGGCAGACATGCCCGGCGGCTGGTCCGGCAGGTTGCAAAGCGGCAGGGCCAGGTTCTGTTCGGTGGAGTAATGATCGCTGCGGACAATGCGTAACCCTTTTAAGGCGGCGGGACGGGTGAGAAGGCGCAGCTCGTTATATTGCAGTTCTTCCAGGGTGGGCCAGTCCGGATTGTCGCCGTCCGGGCCGGTGTTGATCCCGGAGGCAAGGATCTTGGCGTGGGCCAGCTCGAGTCCGCCCCGGATGGCGGCCAGCTTGCCCTTGACCACGGAGATCTTCGCTTCCTTCTGGATGTTGAGGTAGTAGGGGATTGCCGTGGCGGAAATGAGCCCCAGGAGAATGATGACGATGACGAGTTCGATGAGGGTGAAGCCTTTGTTGTCAAGCCTAAGCAATGGAAAACCTCCTGTTCCATGGTTTCTGTTCAGGTGCAACATCGCTTCTCTCGACTTTTTCACGGAGAAATCATTCCTTTGTAACACATATTCCCCTGATATTAAAGGAATAACATATTGTTTTATTGGGGAAAAATAACAAAAGGCCATTATTTTCCCGAGCCGGCGGGACAGGGATGGGAGAGGCTTTATAGAAAAAATAATATTTTTAGATAGTTATGATTAGTCTGGGAATGAATATCATGGAATAAGAGGGGTGGCAATGGGGAGGACTCTGTATTTTTTTGGGCGGGCAAAAGGTAAAAGGATGCAGAGGGGTTTTTTCGCGAGCAAGCCCGCTCCTGCAACGGGCTAGAGGATGTACTTCGCCTCCACCTCCCGGCTGATGCCGGTGGCGTGGGTGGCCCTGACCCGGATGGCGGCGGGGGCGCCCAGGGCGGTGAAGTTGTCGGTGATGATCGCGGTGGGGATCTGGCCCACCGCCGGGGCTACTGCCCCGCCAAGGCCTCCGCCATTGTCGTGGTTGAGGATATTGAGCCGCATGGTGGACTCGGCGCTGTATAGGGACTGGGCCCAGAGATAGTCCTCCACCGAGGAAGTCTGGGTGGTTACGGTGTACCGGGCGATCAACAGGCCGAACAGGGAAAGGATGACAATGGCGAACACCGCGGTGATCAGGCCGATGCCGCGCCGGTTGGCAAGGGGGGCAAGATAGTCAGGGCACATTGCGGACTTGGACCTCCTTGTGGAAGTTGACGGTTTCCCCGTTGCGCGAGATGGCGAAATGGATGGCCACCACGCTGTTGCGGGTCGAGGTGCCGGGGGAATAGGTAAAATAAGGCAGGCCGCCGTCGGCTATTATATCCCGGGCCAGGATCTGCTGGTTGCCGAATCCCCCCACGGCTCCGCCTGCATTTATTGCCCCGGTTGAGCGGAACAGGGTTGTGCCGATCACCTGGAAGCGGACGGCTTGCGGGCGCACGGCATAGTAGCGGTTGTATGGGGAGGCCGGGCCGATATTCCGGTCCAGAGTCATGGCGTTGCCGTTCACTCCGGAGACACTGTATGTCCTGCTCCCATTGTTGAAGATGGCCCACTCCGTATTGTAGATGGAAACCAGGGTATTGATTGGCAGGGCGGCGGTGCGGTCGGTGATGGTGGCGGCGCCGGTGGGATGCGGTTCCGTGTACTGGCCAAAAACGGGGCTCATGGCCCTTTCGTCGATCAGGCCGATGCTGATGGTGTCGTCAGCGATTGTGGTGGTGGAAACATCAACGGCATTGGGCACGGCGATATGGATCTCCCGCTCCATCCGTACCAGGGCGGTTTTTCCTTCCTCGTACATCTCCATGCGGACCTCGGTGTCAAAGAATCC
>JAZDIS010000502.1:0-2568 GCA_043804705.1 Pseudomonadota bacterium
TGGGCGGGGGCAGCTCGGAGATCATCCTCCAGGCCACAGCCGAAAGCGCGCCCCGGGCGATAAGCCTGCCCCTGGGCGCGGTAGGATTAAGCGAGGAATTCGTTGCGGGGCGCGAGGCCATGCGCGAGAAGATCAGGGCGACCCTGGCCCCGGCTTTGCGGAGTATCGCCGCAGGGGAGATGGCCGGGCAACGCCCGCTGCTGGTGGCTTCCGGCGGGACCGCGACCAGTCTGGCCGCTCTCGCCCTGGGGCTGGACCGCTACGATGCCCGACAGGTCCAGAATTATATTTTGAGCCAGGCGGGGTTGCACCGTCTGCTTGCCTGGCTGGCCGGTCTTTCCCCTGGGGAACGCAACGCCCTCCCCGGCCTGGCCGATGGGCGCGGGGAGATTATCGTGGCCGGGGCGGTGGTCTTGCAGGAGTTGCAGCAGGCGCTGGCAAGTCCAGTGCTGGTGAGCGATGCCGGGTTGCTGGAAGGTATTCTCCTGAGCGGGGCAACCGGCTGCTAAAGGCGGCGGAGGCGCTCTTCCGCAAACTCGCCATTGACCTCCGGATTGAAAGTTTTTTATAGTGAAGACTCTACGATTTTTTTGCCACCCGTTTTCTGGGTGACGCTCTAGTATCCTAGTATCATGGGTCGCCTTGGCACACGAGGCGCATCACCTGCCACATTTTTTTGAGGGAGTCCGCTGATGTCACTCGATACAATCGAACATGCCTATACCTTTGACGACCTGCTCCTGGTGCCCGCCGCGTCCGAAGTGCTGCCCACCGAGGTGAGCCTGGCCACGATGCTGACCAAGTCGATCACCCTGAATATTCCCCTGGTCAGCGCGGCCATGGACACGGTCACCGAGCATCGGGCCGCCATTACCATGGCTCGAGAGGGCGGAATCGGGATTATCCATAAGAACATGAGCGTGGAAGAACAGGTTCGCGAGGTACGGAAGGTAAAGAAGTCCGAGTCGGGCATGGTCATCGATCCGATCACGGTGAACGATGCCCAGACCGTGCGCGAGGTGAACGAGATCATGCGCAACTACCGGATCTCCGGAGTGCCGGTATTGCGGGGCACAAAGCTGGCCGGGATCGTCACCAACCGCGATCTTCGCTTTGTTTCAGACGAGGACCTGCTGGTCCGGGATGTTATGACCAGCAAGAATCTGGTGACCGCCAAGGCCGGCATCACCCTGGAGCAATCCAAGGCCCTCCTCCATGAACACCGGATCGAAAAACTCCTGGTGGTGGATGATGAGGGCGGTCTTCAGGGACTGATCACCATCAAGGATATTGAAAAAGTACGGAAGTATCCCAATGCCGCCAAGGATGACCTGGGCAGACTGCGGGTGGGTGCGGCCATCGGCGTGAACTCCGGCTTGGACCATGTGGAAAAATTGATCCACGTCGGGGTGGATGTGGTGGTTCTCGATTCCGCCCACGGACACTCCCGGAATATCCTGAATGCCCTGACCCGGATCAAGGACGCCTTTCCCGAACTCCAGGTCATCGCCGGGAACGTGGCCACGGCGGAGGGGTCCGAAGCCCTGATCCGGGCGGGGGCCGACTGCGTCAAGGTCGGGGTCGGCCCCGGTTCCATCTGCACCACCCGCATCGTGGCCGGGGTCGGAGTGCCGCAGATGACCGCGATTTATAACTGCTCCAAGGCTGCGCAGAAATTCGGCGTTCCGGTGATTGCCGATGGCGGGATCAAATACTCGGGCGAGATCGCCAAGGCCATCGGCATCGGGGCCAGAGTGGTGATGATCGGCAGCCTTTTTGCCGGCACCGATGAGTCCCCCGGCGAAACCTTCCTCTACCAGGGGAGAACCTACAAGGGCTATCGGGGCATGGGCTCTCTCGGCGCCATGAAGCAAGGCTCCAGCGACCGCTACTTCCAGGAAGGGGTGGAGAACCAAGCCAAGTTCGTGCCCGAGGGGATCGAAGGCAAGGTGCCCTACCGTGGGCCGCTCTCCGATATGATCTACCAGCTCATGGGCGGCCTGCGTTCCGGCATGGGCTATCTGGGAGCGGCCACCATCGAGGAGCTGCGCCAGAAGGCGCGGTTTGTCAAGATCACCGCGGCGGGTCTCAAGGAAAGCCATGTCCACGACGTGATCATTACCAAAGAAGCCCCTAATTACAGATTGGGATGAAGAGTTGAAAAGAATGGTGCGGTTTTTTTATCCCTGCATTACTCGTTTTTAACTATTCATTTTTCATTACCTAAGTAGGTGAAAAAATGGATATCCACAGCGAAAAGATACTGATTCTTGATTTCGGCTCCCAGTACACCCAGCTCATTGCCCGGCGGGTGCGGGAGGCCGGGGTGTATTGCGAACTCCACCCCTGGGACATGACCGCAGACGAGATCCGGGATTTCAAGCCCAACGGGATTATCCTCTCGGGCGGGCCGCAGTCGGTGCATGAGGCCGAGACCCCGGTTATATTTCTATCGTTCACGAAGCCGTCATAATGTACTACGACGTCCGATTTCCACGAATAGCAATCCATCGGGAAATCGGTGTTCCCACAGCTTTGGGCATGACGGACGTTACATAGCTCGTATTT
>JAZDIS010000503.1:0-5945 GCA_043804705.1 Pseudomonadota bacterium
GGGACAGCGTCCAGACCGGATTCTGCATGACGCCGGAGCCTGAACCGGAGTTCTTTTTCGTTCCATTTCTCATGCCGCAAGCACCTGTATTGCGCACCGTTGCCAGATCCATCACCCCTCCCCCTCTTTAGAGAGTTTTCCTGCTTCTTCCGACCATCACCAGTTGATCACCGCAGCCTGGGCCGCAGCTTCAAGCCTGTCATCGAAAAAAAATCTCCCTTCCGGGGTTATCTGATAGGTCTCATGCCCCTTGCCGCACAACAACACCACGTCTCCGGGCCGGGCATGGCGGATGGTTTCCCTGATCGCCTGCCTGCGGGAGGGAACAATATCATAGCCCTGCATTGCTTCGCGCTGGAGGAGGGCCTCAAGGCGCATGCGCGGCAACGGGGTTGCCAAAATCCCCGCCTCAATGTCCCGCAGGATATCGGCAGCCCGTTCACTCCGGGGATTGTCCGAAGTGAGCACAACCACATCGGCCATCGTCCCGGCAACCTTGCCCATCAGCGGACGCTTGCCGCGATCGCGGTCCCCGCCGCAACCAAAAATCACGATCAAGCGTCCCGTGGTGAGGCGACGCATGGTCTGCAACACATTGGCCAGCGCATCGGGGGAGTGGGCAAAATCCACAAAAACGCTGACCCCTGCCGGGGCGGAAACGCGTTCCAGCCGTCCAGGCGCGGCAGGAGCCTGAGCCAGACCGGCAACAATCTCCTCCCCGGAAATCCCCAGGGCCACCGCCACCCCAACCGCACCGAGGATATTTTTCAGGTTAAAAGTTCCAACCAGATCGGAACAAACCTCCAGTTCTCCGGCCGGAGTTATTAGACCGGCCACCGTTCCGGCCAGACTCTCCCTGGCCTCCCGCACGGCCACCAGGGTTCCGCCAAAGCCGCAGTCAACCAGGGTCCGCCCCTTCTTCCCCGTGTACCCCAAGCCCTTGTCAGCCCGCAATTCGGTCAACAGCCGCCGTCCCCAATCAATATCGGAGCCATCGCGGTCATCACAGATAACCACCGCCTTGCCGTCCTGTTTCAGGTACTCGGTAAAAAGCATCTTCTTGCTCGTAAAGTACGAGTCCATATTCCCGTGAAAATCAAGGTGGTCACGGCTCAGATTGGTAAAAAGCGCCGCATCGAACCGGATGCCCGCCACCCTTTTTTGTTCAAGGGCATGGGAGGAGGTCTCCATGATGACATGGGTAACGCCGTTATCCGCCATCTCAGCCAGGATGCGGTGCAGACTCACCGGATCAGGGGTGGTAAACGGGGCGGGAATTTCCACCGCGTTGTAACGGTAATTCACCGTACCGATCACCCCGGGGTTACCCCCGGCCTTTCGGATGATCGACTCCAGCAGATAGGTTGTCGTCGTTTTGCCGTTGGTGCCGGTTATTCCGAGCATGCACATCCGCCGGGCGGGATGCCCATGAAAACCGGCCGCCGCCTGCCCCAGGGCCTTTGGCGTATCGGCAGCCTCCAGACAGGCTACCTCGGCATGCTTCCATCCCCGGCAACGTCCCTTGCCGGCCAGCACGGCGGCGCAGCCTTTTTTTACGGCAGCCTCTAGATAATCATGCCCATCCACCGTCAAGCCCGGGACCGCGACAAACAACGAACCAGGACCAGCCTGACGGGAATCGGCGGTTATGCTGCGTATAGCTTTGTCCTGCAGCCTGTCCAGGTTCACAATCTCCATCTCCTCGGCCAATTTCCGTAAGGATACTGCGGCAAGGTCATTGTTTTTTCCCATGTCCAGTATCCGGATTCCCTTACTGCATCGTTTTCAGGTGCAATACGCACTGTTCAACGCCCCGCAAGGCTGCCCCGGTCAAGGGATACTGGCTTGCCACCTGCCCCGAGCCGATGATCTGCAATCTCACTCCATACGGTTGCAGGATCTGCATCGCCCTGCGCCCGCTCAGGCCCCGCACTTCTGGCATGGCAAGCCCCTGCGGCCCTTGGACCAACGCAGCCGGCAGGGTGGACTTGGCTTGAATCATCTCCATGTTTTTGTAATAACCGACTTCGCGCACCGCCAGCTCCCTGGCGGTTGGAGGCTTCACCTTATTCTGCAAAGCGGTTCTGGCCTGCGGCATCATCTCTTCGGCAAGATCCCGGACCGGCGATTTGGCCAGCGGATCGATATGCGCGCCCTCAAGCACGACGATCATGGCGATTTCAGGGTTTTCCAGCGGAGCCATCCCCAGCAGGATACTCTCCATTACCGGCTGATCAGCAACCGCATTTTCGCCGCCTTCTTTTGCCGGCACCACCCCGCTCTCACCTGCTGTTTTTGCCTGACTCTGCGAAGCGAGGTTTTTTTGCAGCAACGATTCGATGACGAAATTAGCCCGGCCAGCCACGGCAGCCTTCTTCATTTCGTAGCGCATACCCGCGCTTACCTCGGGCCGCACAACAAACTCCCCGATCCCCTGCCGGACCGGCACATCCCACACCTGCTCATCCTGCCATACAGCGCGGAGCACATGCGGGGTCATTACCTGGCCTCCGTTGATCAGCCGGCAAAATGCCGACAGCAACGCCAAAGGGGTTGCTGCCGGGACAGAATCCTTGTCAGCGTGCAACAGCATAGCCTTTGCCGATTCGGGGGAATTTTCCCCCTGAATCCCGGCGGTCTTGTTCGCCGGGCCGGCATTCACTTCCTTGAGAGCAAACAGCGCCTCGGGCAAATCCACCTCACCCTTGATGGTCAAGCCGATCCTGTCTGCAAAGACGTTGAAATCGTCGCGCCCTACCACGGTCTGCCCAAAGCCGGCCCCCTCCGGGGAGATATACCTGCCATCCTCCACCACATTCCAGGCACCCCTCCGAGCCGCTTCCGGATCAGAGGACGCCACCGGGTCTGCCTCGCCTCCCGGCATCCCGCTTTTCTCCTGGACAATCCTGCTATCCATGGCAGCCGCCGCCTGAAAAAGACGAGCCATTGCGCCAAGCTCCAGAAGGTCTTCAATGGCCCGGTTTCTTCGCGCTTCGGCACTGAATTCCCAGAACCGGTTAGGATCATAATCCGGCAGACTGGCCAAGCCGATAATCTCCCCGGTATTCGGGGCCATGAGCACAGCCACCCCGGCTTTGGCTCCGGTGCTCCCTACCAGGCCTTTGAGTTTTTGCTCCAAGATGTTCTGCAGATGGATATCAAGGGTCAGGATAAGGCTGGCGCTGTCGCTCCCCTCGGCTATTTTCCTGCTCACCCCGGCAGCGGCCAGTCTGGGGTCATACACCCCGCCGCCTCGCAGAACACTGTCATAATAAAATTCGACCCCGGACAACCCCTGTTCATCCTTTAAAAAACCTATGACATGGGCGCCAAGCTGATTGCCCGGATAAAACCGCTGCACCTGGTTGATGCGATACACACCTTTCAGCTTGAGGTCAGCGATTTTCACCGCTTTATCGCGGGAAAGATCCCTGCCGAGCCAGGCAAAACTTCTTTCCCCCTTCAGGGCCGAAAGAATATTTTTTTCATCCAGTTCGAGAATTTTGGCAACCTCACGAGCAACTTCCTCGGGCGCATCAAGCTCCAATGGCCTTGCATACAGGGAACTCCGCTGAAAACTCACCGCCAGCTCCATGAAGTTCCGATCGTAAATATTTCTCCTGCCACCGCCTCTCACGGCGCTGACCTGTTCTTCCTTTTGCCCGTCGCCCGGCACCGGCTGACTGCTCCCCCCAAAAAACTGACTTCTTATGGCCACCACCGAAAACACCACCGCCAGCAGCAAAAAAAATCCACCCACTATGGCCGGGCGCCGGTCTTTCCCCTCGATTACCCTCTTCTTCATCTCTGGGGCCCTATGGCCTTCTCTTCTGGTTTTCGGAAGGCGGGAACAATCCCAACCTTCCGGCCGCAGCTTCGATTTTTTCCTGTTGCAGCAGCGTTTCCTTTTCTGCGGAGAGCGCCACATTGAGGGCGGTGAGTTGAATTTTTTCCTGCTTGCCTTTATCGAGCCTGCCTAGTCCGTCCTGCAAAGCAGCCCCAAACCAGAGACTGCCAGCCACGCCCAGCAGCATGGCGACAATCGTCACCACCCCAATAATCCTGAAAGGCCTATCCCTATCCGCTCCGCCTGTCCGCCGGCCGGAAACCTTTTGTCTGTTGCCTGCCGCACCGGAGTATTTTTTCGCGTAATCCCGCATCTCAGGTCCTTCCTCTTACCGCAACCCGCAGCTTGGCGCTTCTTGCCCTTGGGTTGCGCAGGCATTCAGCGCGACCTGGAGTGAGAGGCTTCGGGGTAATCACGTCGAGCAGGGGATTTTCCCGGAAAGCCTGTTTTACCAAGCGATCTTCCAGGGAATGAAAGGAGATGACACAAAATCTGGCCCCAGGCGCGAGCAGGCCGGCGCCATCGGCCAGAATCTGTTCAAGGCTGTCAAGTTCACGGTTCACTGCGATGCGCAAGGCCTGAAAAACCTTGGTGGCCACATGAATCTTCTTGGGCTGGAACCGTTTGGGAATGGCCTGGTCCACCAAGGCGACGAGCTGATCGGTGGAAACAATTTCCTCTTTCCGCCGTGCCTCTACAATCCACTGGGCAATCCTTCTCGCCTGGAACTCTTCGCCGTAGTAGAAAAAAATATCCGCCAGTTCTTCCTGGGAAGCCTCGTTGAGAAGCTGGGCAGCCGTGGTGGCCTGGCGCTGGTCCATCCGCATATCAAGCGGTTCGCTGCCTTTAAAGCTAAAACCGCGGCCGCTTGCGTCCAGCTGCAACGAAGAAAGACCCAGATCGAGCAGCAGGCCATCAATTGTGCCAATGCCAAGCTCCATCAGGGTCTCCTTTATCGAGGTGAAATTTTCATGCACAAAGCGGACACGGCCTGCAAACCGGACCAGCCGCTCCTGCGCCAGGGTCAGAGCCGCAGCATCCCAGTCAAAGCCGACCACCTGGCCGGTGGGGCCGCAGATCTCAAGGATTTTTTCCGTATGACCTCCCAAGCCCAGATTGCCGTCAACATAAAGACCTCCATCCTTCGGGGCCAGACACGTGACCACTTCCTCGAGCATGACCGGGAGATGAGATGGCTGCATACCGGATCAGAACAGCCCCAATTCCTGAAGAACCTGCTCAAAATTCTGGAAATTCTCGGCGGTCGGTTTGTTCTCAGCCTCCCAGACTTCCTTATCCCAGATTTCAAAGTAGGTAATCATGCCGTTCGCTACGATTTCCTTCTTGATCCCGCAATCTTCCCGCAAGGTTGCGGTAAGCAGTATTCTTCCCTGCTTGTCCAAGGCGCATTCCTCGGCGCCGCCGATCATGTACCGGATCAGCTTGACTGTTTCCGGACTTTTCTGGCCTTGCGCCAGCAGGGCCATCTCCAATTCTTCCCATTGAGGAAGCGGGTAGGCCCGGATACAGTTGTGCCAGGGAATGACCATGAGCCGCTCATCGCCCTGACTGCGCAAGGACTGGCGAAACCGGGTGGCGATATTCAACCTGCCCTTCGCATCGAGGACATGCTCGGAGCGACTGCGAAAACGACAGCCTGGATTTTTCACATTCCCTTCAACCACACGCAGCTCCTTCTTGCTCCCCTATTACCCACTTTGCACCACTTTATGTTCCCTTATAGTGAAAATGATGGAACAGTGTCAAGAAAAAAACAAGCTGCGCCACGCACCCTCCCACCTTTCCTCCGCCGCAAAAAATACCACATATTGGCACATACACAAACAACTAGCACCACAGAAAGTGGTAATGCAAAGTATTATCCACACCGCCCCCCTGCAAATATTTTTTTGTGGGGCAAGGTGGGGTAAATTTTCACTACAAGCCATATTTTTCAGCGAAGAAAGCGAATCTCCCGCCGAGGCTATGCCACGAGCCGCTCCGCCTCTTTATCTTGCTGATTTTTTGGTTTTTCCTTGCCTTTTCCCCGGCTTTCATTTAAGGTGCCTCTTTTTTTCCCCAACCGGGAACGAATCCT
>JAZDIS010000504.1:0-2483 GCA_043804705.1 Pseudomonadota bacterium
CATCACCGGAGATATCGCTGCAGACGGCATCCTCGAATATGGCTCCACCCCGACCTATCTGGAAAGCGGAGACCTCACCATCAACGGAATAGATATATTTTCGCACGCAACGGCCATAACCTCTGGAGATAGCAGCAACACTCTGATCAACGCCATCAACGCAAAAACGGACCAAACCGGAGTCAAAGCTGGAAGAAACAATGCCGGACAGATTATTCTCTCTGCCGTGGACGGACGCAACCTTCATATTCAGACCAGTGCCCTTGGCGAGAAAGTCACTCAGCTCAACGGTGGCACCGCCCCCCAAGACCAGGTCTACTTCGGCGAACTCCGCCTGTGGGGCGCAAAAGAATTCTTCATGAACAGCAACACCACCACGGTGGGAGCGCTTACAAACTACGAAACCGGCTTTAACGCTCTTGGGCTTGCCGGAGGAGCCACTGTCACCGGACAAACAGGAGACGCCGCCGATGACGGCACAATCTTCGTCAACACGATAACCTACGAAAATGGCTATGTCCGCTACGCAGGAGACCGGAAAAATGATTTCGCCGTCAAAGTCGGCCAACAAAGCACTATAGACGTAGGCAAGAACGGCAAATCCGCTGTCATGGATACCGGCATTTTCGCTATCCTCAAAAGTTTCCAGGACGCCTTGCGAGGACAAAATTTTACAACCGTGAACGGCGCGGCCAAGGCACTCGACACCAGCGCTCTTATGAACAGCGGCAAAACCGGACTTACACTTGAGAACGAATTGCAAAATGGCTCCTTCACCATTGCGGTGAGCAACCATGACACAAGCCCGTCAACAACGAGTTCGGTGACCATCAATATTGACACCGCCAAGGATTCCCTGGCAGATATCGCCAACCGCATCAATGGAATTCCCGGCATCTCCTCGTCGTGGTCTGAAGACGGACATCTCCAGATCAACAGCAATGATCCGGAACGCTATACCTTTGCTCTCTCCAACGACACCAGCAATTTCCTCCGGGCCACAGGCAGCGAAACGGACAACGCCCAAATCAGCAATATCAGCAAGTCCATTGCCGACCTGGATGGCCTCATGCAGAATCTGACTACGCAAATCTCCGACTTTGGCGCCCGGGCGAACCGGATCATTGTCCAACAGCAAATTTATTCAAACCTTGAGCTGTCCACCAGGGAAAATCTCTCGGAAAAGGAAGACACCGATCTTACGAAAGCCTTGCTGGAACTCAAAGGCAAGGAAACTGCCTACGAGGCTGCCCTTTCTGCCGCCGCTAAAACCATGCAGCTGAGTCTGCTGGACTTCCTCAGGTAAGGCAGGCATTGTTTTCTCAGCAAAAAAAAGGGAGAATACGTTCAGGGAAGAGCGTACCCCATCATCAATCAAGCCAGGGAGGGCGAAGACAATGCTCATACTTGCCAGAAAACCAGGAGAGGCCATTGCCATTGGCGACGGCATAAAAATCCTGGTTCTTGAGATAAAAGGGGGCCAGGTGAAGATCGGGATCGAAGCCCCGGCCGAGGTCATGGTCCACCGCGAAGAAATCTACCTCCGCATCGTGGAGGAAAACACCCGGGCGGCAGCGGAGGCCCCAGCGGATCTTTCTTCCCTTGCCTCTGTTTTTGACGGCGACAAGACCCGAAGCAAACCGCCGTCAACAGGCGGCAAATAAATTCTCATCCCGGTGAGAGAGGAACCAATATGAAAACAACCACACGCTGTTCACACTGCTCTTCAACCCCGAGGGAGGAAAGGATAATGCAAGCCATGGCCACGACAACCTGCACTAAGAGACAGGGAGAAATCACGGTGCCCACCAGCCGTTTTGGCGCACTGTCAGTCAACCCGGAGAAGATCATCACCATGAGCTCCCCTTTTCTGGGCTTCCCTGACTCAAAACGATTCATCATCAAGCCACACGGGGATGACTCTCCGTTTCTCTGGCTTCAGTCCCTGGACGACCCTAAGCTCGCCTTTGTGGTCACGCAGGCCACGCTCCTGATCCCGCAATACCAGGCGGAAATTCCCCCTCTGATCCGGCAGGAACTGCAAGCCTCGCAGGATCAGCCGCTGGAGATCCTGCTCATCCTGACCATCCCCAGGGAAAACCCGGAAGGAATGACGGCCAACCTGCTCGGCCCGGTGGCGATCAACCCCAAAACGCGGCTGGCCAAACAGGTATTACAGGATCCCACCCGCTTTGATGCCTGCTGGCCGGTTTTCACCATGGAGCATACGGACTAGCAGGGCAAACGGCAAATGATTCAACAGGCACAGGGTGAGCAGCGTTATCTCGACGCGCGACGGACGTCCAAGGTTGGACGCTCGTCCCTGGCCTGCCGGACGGAAGGCTGCGGAAAGACATGTTGAGGCAAACCGGAATGACAAGAGAATGCGGGAATAAAAAACGGAACTGCCTTCTTGAGGAAAAACGAAAAAGGAGATGAAAATCGTCGGGGCGCTACTCCACCAAGGTCTCGGAGAGCAGGCT
>JAZDIS010000505.1:0-2279 GCA_043804705.1 Pseudomonadota bacterium
CAATCTTACCTCCATCTACTATGACATACTTGGCGAACTGCAGGGCGCGGTGGACGAAAACGAATTCCGCATCGTCGCCTTTATCGACGATCTGGATCGCTGTCTGCCCGAAAAGGCGGTGGACCTGCTGGAGGCGATCAAGACCTTCCTGGATCTCAAAGGCTATCTCTTCGTCATCGGCATATCGCCGGAGGTCATCGAAAAGGGCATCCGCCACCGTTACAGTTTCCTCAAGTCCGCAGACCGGGATGCCGGTGACGAGGAACCGGCCATCCGCCCCGAGGACTACCTGGACAAGATCATCCAGATGCCCCTCAAGCTACCGCCCATCGAGCAGGGCCGGAAGCGCCGCTATATCGAGTCCCTGCTTGGCGATTCCAAGGCCTTCAAGCAGAAGGAGATAATCGACCTGATCGAATCCTGCGTGGGCCACAACCCCCGCTCGGTCAAGCGCTATGTCAATCTCCTCGCCTTCACCGCCCGGCTGGCCGAAACCGTGAAAAAGGGAATTATGGACGATGCCATCACCCCGGCCGAATCTCCGGATCACAAGGGTCTGGCCACGGCGCATTTCATCCCGGTGCAGTATGTGAAATGGACTCTCCTCGCCTATTGCCATCCCGAGGAATACAAAACGATCAGCCGGGGCAACTGGCAACGGCTCATCGCTCTCCAGGAAGCGGCCGTTCTTCCCTCCACGGACAAAGAAGGCAAGAGCAAGGATGAGCTTCGGAAAATCGCCTTAACCGCCTTGACGGTGACCGGCAACCTGCAAAAAATCCTGGCAACAGTCCCTGTCTTTCCCAAGGATGCATGGCTGGTCCATTGTTTTATCAACCTGAGCGAGTCCACCCTGGTCGGGATCGAAACAAAAGGCGGCGAGAGTGATGTTCAGGATGTCATCGTATTCGGCAGCATGCGGAAAATCCCGGCTGGCGATTTTCTATTCGGCTACAACAAGGAAACGTGCAAAATCCCGTACGACTTTTTCATCGAGGCCTATCCGGTGACCAATCAGCAGTATTGTGGTTTCCTGAATACGAAGTTTCCAGGGAAAGAGCCGACTGATGGCGACGGCAACCCGTTGATTTATTTTGAGGTCAGCAGGATTGTAAAGAGAGAAGAGCGCTATGAGGTCGAGACCGACTACGAATTGCACCCGGTGACCGGGGTGAGCTGGTACGGGGCCGATGCCTATGCCAAATGGACCAATAAGCGGCTACCAACCGAAGAGGAGTGGGAAAAGGCGGCCAGGGGAGAAAAGGGCAATGAGTATCCCTGGGGCGATGCCTTCGACAAAGATCGATGCAATACCCGTGAATCGAAAATTGGCACAACCACACCGGCAAACCGATATCCAGCGGGCAAAAGTCCCTTCGGTTGTTTCGATATGGCCGGCAATGTTTGGGAATGGACCGAGAGTTGGTATGATAAGGATAAAACAATTAAGGTTGTGCGGAGCGGCACATGGAAAGAGAATCGTGAGTTCGCCCGCAGCGCCCACCGTGCCGGGGGTATCCCTGACAGCCTGAACAGTGGTGGCGGATTCCGTTGCGCCGGGACTTCGGATTGACATGGGACTCGACAACCAGATGGATGAGGATTTTATGGGGCGCGGCTGGTCAGCACCTGACAAGTTTGTCTGCCCCGACTGCGTGGAAGATAATTTTCTCAAGAAAAAAATCACCCGGAATCTGGCCAAACGAAAATGCGACTACTGCGGCCGGAGCGGAAGAGGCTATATCGCAGCTCCGGTCGCGGCAATCATGGAGCACATTGGCCCGACCTTTCATTACTATTTCGCCGATCCCGACCATGCCGGTGTCCCTTATGATGGAGGCGACTATGCTATTTCTCCGAATATCACGGCAGAAGATGGCCTTTCGGCCATCAACCTGGGATGCCATGAGACGCTGTTCGCTGATATTGCCGGATCAATTGGAAATGATATGCTCTGGGTAGAAGCCAGGAATGGAGTCTGGTTAGCGGAAGATCAAAACGAGTATTTGAGCAATGAGTGGAAAAGATTCACCTGTACCGTAAAACATGAAAACCGTTTCTTTTTCTCGCCCCTTGCCTCGGCTGAAAAGAAATTTCCTTCTCAATACACGCCTGTCGAAATGCTTACGGAGATCGGTATGTCAATCGGCGTCTAAAATTGACCCCCAATCGGCGTCCAATTTTGACCCCCCATTGGTAAAAAAATATTCGGTTTCATTTCCTGTTTTTCAACCGCCAGCTTTCATTCCCAGTCTCTATGATGTCACAGTGATGGGTCA
>JAZDIS010000506.1:0-2973 GCA_043804705.1 Pseudomonadota bacterium
CAAGTACCGGATCAGGGCGGTTCCCGGAGTGGCGCAGGCCTGGGCCCTCTCCTTTCAGAACATCCAGAGCGAACGGCAGGGCAAGCTCTTCCGCTTCTTCCTGGTGGGCTATGAGCTGGGAGGCATGGGCGGGCCGCCCGCCATTGTTGCCGGACGTCCTCTTGGACGGAAACACTACGAGATCGTGGTGGACCGCGCCATGAAGATCCCGCTGGGCGAGCAACTGCGGCTGGCGGGCGATGACTACACCGTGGTCGGCCATACCGCCAAGATGGTCTCCTCGGCCGGCGACCCGGTGGCCTACGTGACCCTGGCCGATGCCCAGAAGATCCAGTTCAAGGATGACAACAACGCCATCCGCAACAGCCGCCGAAAACTCTCCGGCCAGCTTGCCCGCCTGCCCTTTCTCTCCCCGTCCCAGGCCGGCCAGCTTACCCCGAGGATCGCCGGGATTGTCGGCTCGACCCACATCGTCAATACCGTGGTGGCAAGAGTTTCTCCAGGCGCGGACCTTGCCCTGATCCAGGAGCGGATCAGCCGCTGGAACCACCTCCGCCCCCTGACCGCCGCGGACCAGGAACGCATCCTCACCGAGGGCATGATCAAGAAGGCCAAGATGCAGCTCGGCCTGTTCAGAGCCATCCTGCTCATCATCTCCGGAGTCATCATCTCGCTGATCATCTACACCATGACCTTGGACAAGCTGCGGGTGATCGCCACCCTCAAGCTGATCGGCACCAGGAACCGGGTGATCGTCGGCCTGATTCTCCAGCAATCGCTTCTCATGGGAGTGGTCGCCTACGCCATCGGCTTCACCCTGATCCGGCTCACCTACGACAAGTTTCCGCGCCGCCTGGATCTGGTGGCGAGCGATCTGCAACTCCTGTTCGGCATCGTAATCCTGATCTGTATCGGCGCAAGCCTGGTTGGCATCCGCAAGGCCATGCGGGTCGAACCGGCTGAAGCCTTGGGAGGGTGAAAATGTACGCGGTGCAGATTGAAAACCTTACCAAGATTTACGGCAGCGGAGACACCGAGGTCGTGGCCCTGATCGACGCCACCTTCGATGTGGCGCCCGGTGAACTGGTCGCCATCCTGGGCCCCTCCGGCTCCGGTAAGACCACGCTCTTGACCACCATCGGCCTGGTCACCGAGCCGACCCGCGGCCGAGTGATACTGGACGGAGAGCTGATCGCCGAGGAGGGCTGGCCGCCGGGGCTAGACCTCAAGCGGATCCGGCGGGAAAAGCTGGGGTTCATCTTCCAGGCCCACAACCTGATCCCCTTCCTCACCGCCGTGGAAAACGTGATGATCGCCCTGGAAAACAACGGGGTGGGCGCAAAGGAGGCACGGGCGCGAAGCATTGAGATCCTGAAAAGCCTGGGCCTGGGCCACCGGCTTGACCATTATCCGGCCCTGCTCTCCGGCGGGGAATCGCAACGCACCGCCATTGCCAGGGCATTGGCCAACCGGCCCCGGGTGATCCTGGCCGACGAGCCCACCGCAGCCCTGGACACGGAAAACGGCAAAAACGTCATGACCCTGCTCAAGAAACTGGCGGTGGAGAACAACTCCGCCATTCTGGTGGTGACCCACGATCAGCGGATGGTGGAAGGCTTTGACCGGATCTTTACGGTCAGCGATGGCCGGATCGTCGGCGAAAAACGAAACTGAACGGCGGTTGACAATAATCCGATGTCCCCGGAATTCCCCCTTGCTGTTTCCAATGCGCAAGCCGGGGCGGCTATCCTGACAGACTGCCGTATTTATGTTGTCCCCGCTTAGTGATTTGCTACAGTCAGGTTGCCGTGGGCAGGTGACAAGGAAACTGGGGAGCGTCCCTATTTTCCTCCTTCTTTTTTTGCCTCCAGAGAATGGCAGAAAGGCAAACGCGACCCCATGGTCTCTCCTTCTTAAGTTTATATCTTACCTCCGTCCCCTTGCTGTTCCCCAAAATCCTGCAAAAATGGAGAGGATGAATTGCGCCCGGGAAATTGAAACTCAGATAACTTCTTTATTTTACATGATATTTTACAAAAGCCATTTTCTCTTGACAGGGGGGATATAGGATGTCCAGTCCATCCTCTACCCCTTCTTCTCTTTCCGGACTTGAAACTTATTTTTTATTTGACCCTTAGTTCTGTCCCAAACACATTCATATGAGATTGGACCTGTAATCAATCGAGTGGTTTCTCTTTCTGGTGGGTAAATTCTAGTTACTGAGATTTCTCCTTCTTGATTGTGATATGGAGTGGCGATATAGTGCGGTTTCCATATAATAGTTTCTAGTCCAGAGTCAATTTCCTCATGGAATGAGATTATTTCTGCTATCTCTCCTGTCAATACTGGATTTCTGCCGCATGTCAATCGGCCATCATACTGTATTTCAGGATTATATTGGTTTCTGTCTACTTCTACCATCTCATGAAGTGATAAGTGCGATTGCTTATAGATAATATTCATTAAGAATGAAACTTTATCAGCAGAATACCTACTATCAAATATAGCTACTATTTCATCTGCGCGTCTTTCTGAGTCAGACATCCAATCCCAATAGATAACCCATTTGCGCTTGTTTTTTTGGGTTTTTCCCATTTCGCTCTCCTTGTTGAAAGGGCTCTCAGGAAACGAGAGCCTTTTCAACTTTTTCTGAGTATCCTTTCGCCGTGATTTTTCCCCTCACATGTTTCATGTGCCTATGTAATGAATGCTCCCCAGCTGGCTGTTTCCACGAGGGGCTTTTTCCAGAATTCGCCGATACCCGAAGTCAAAGTGCGGTGGCGGAAATAAAGTATGTACAGACAGCATGTCGCCGTTCCCTAGCCATGAAAGCTGTCAATCGGCGTCTAAAATTGACCCCCAATCGGCGTCCAATTTTGACCCCCCATTGGTAAAAAAATATTCGGTTTCATTTCCTGTTTTTCAACCGCCAGCTTTCATTCCCAGTCTCTATGATGTCACAGTGATGGGTCA
>JAZDIS010000507.1:0-4433 GCA_043804705.1 Pseudomonadota bacterium
CAACACCCAGTGCTGCTGAATCTGGCTGTTCACTGCAATAAGGTAGCGCCGGAGATTTTCATCGACCGCAATACCGCCGCTTGGCCCACTGCCGGCGCCGATGCCGGCCTGATTTGCTGCCGAGGTTGCTGCTCCGGCGGCAGCCTTGCCGGCGGCAAGCTGCTGTCCTGCCATGAGCGCTTTTTTCAGGCTGTCAACCGCGCCTTTCGCTTTTTTGTCCGCATCCGCCCTGGCTTTTTCCGCTGCGTCCTTCGTCTGTTTTTCCTTGTTTTCGGCGAGCAGTTTGTCCCGCAGCATCTTTACTTTCTCAATGTCTGCTTTTTCCTTCGTTTTTATCGGCTTGAGCGAGATGGCGTCCTTGGCGACTGCCGGCGGTTCGGGGGCAGGCTGTGTTTTTTGTGGGGGAGTCGGCTTTGCTGGTGGCTCAGGCGGCGCTGCCTTGGGTTGCGGGGGGGCAGCAGCCTGGGGGGCAACAGCGGCGGCCTTGGCCGGCGCTGCTGCCGGAGCTGGTCCGCCAAGATCCTCAACGGAGAAAAGATTGACCGTATACACCTCCGGTATTTTTTGCTGGAAGTGCAGGAACCTTGGGGCCAAGAACCCGAAAAGTAAAAAAGAAACATGCACGGCAATGGTGAAAAATAGGGATTTTTGCCATTGTTTATCGGGCAGCTCGGATGTCGGTAGACGGTAAGGCACGGTGTCTATGCTACCTTTTTGGTTTGTCGATTTCGGGCTGGGTTATCATGCCAAGTTTATCAAAACCAACGGCCTTGATGTCGGACATGAGAGAGACCACCACCCCGTAGGGTACTTCTTTGTCAGCCCTGAGCAGGACCGCATCGTTGGCACCTTTTTTAAAAAGAGCGGCCAGTGACTCTTTGATATCCGCCCGGGTGCCTTTGGTATTGTTGAGTAAAAAATCCCCTTTTTTCGTGATCGTTACAATGATCGGAGTTTTTTCCTGTTGCAGGGGCTTGGCGGTTGTTTCCGGCAGATCAATGTCGACACCCTGGGTCATCATGGGGGCGGTAATCATAAAAATGATCAGCAACACAAGCATGACGTCCACCAGGGGGGTGACGTTGATATCCGAAACAAGTCGTTTTTTGCAGTTGCCGTCTTCGACCGGACCCATGGCGAATTCCTGTAAACCGTAGTTTAGAAATAATTAAGACATTGAAATATCGTGATCAGCTATAAGGAGCCGTAACGAAGTGACAAGAAATATCAAGGTTGTTTCGTAACGGTGCCTAAGTGTTTGTCAGCTCTGGCGGGAAATGAAGTCCCGCTCCACGAGGTTCAGAAAGTCAACGGAAAAGCTGTGCATCCTGTTTTCGATCTCCGCCATCTGGTTGGAATAATAATTATAAAAAACCACGGCGGGGATGGCCACGGCAAGGCCGGCCGCCGTTACGACCAAGGCCTCGGAGACACCGGGAGCCACAACGGCCAGCGAGGCGGATCCGCGCATGCCTATTTCATGAAAGGAAGTCATGATCCCCCAGACCGTACCGAAAAGACCGATAAAGGGAGCGGTGCTGCCGGTGGTGGCCAGAAAGGAGAGTGATTTGGAAAGCCGGGAGGACTCGAGATTTTCCGCCTTGCGCAACGCCCTTTTCAGAGGTTCCATGCCGGCAAGCCGTGTTTCCAGGGTTTCGTCGGCAGCCCCGCGGGAGGTGGCGGTGGTTTTGCCGAGTTTCTGCAGTTCATGGTAGCCGGTTCTGAAGATGTTCGCCTCGGGGCACAAGGTCAGGTTGTTGGCGAATCTGACGGCTTCAGAGAGATTTTTGCTCTGCCAGAAGGTTTCAAGAAATTCCTCGCTTTCCATCCGTGCCTTCTTGAACAGGGAAAATTTCTGGAAAACAATGAACCATGAGTACACAGAAAAGCCCAGCAGCATGGTCATGACAAATTTGACCGTGAGCCCGGCGCCCAGAAACATTGAAATAATATTAAGCTCTCCCACTTGCAGTCGTCCTCTTTAGGTTAATTTGGTTGAGACCTGAAGCGCAAAACCCACACAAGAATACAGATCGATGGAGCAGCTGGGGCTGATCCTTATCGAGAAAAGGGAAAGTGATGCGGTGACATTCCGGTGAATTGCGCCCCTGAATATTCCCGCTACTTGTAATTTTTTTTGTGAATCTTGTCAATGGGAGTCATTAATGATAGCGAGGTTTTTCAAAAAAAAACAACGAGAAACCTGAAGAGGGCCTGCGTGAATATTTTTGACATCGCCTGGTAAAAAAGGTATTAAATTCCGGTTGAGCATCGTCGGAACGGTGGCTGGTTGTGTTGCTCCGTTTTATCAGCATCCCGTTTCGTTTCCGGATACATTTGCAGGGTATATCTTCCATGAAAGAGATCAAAGTTGGTTTGCTGGGTTTTGGCACCGTTGGCAGTGGTTTGGCAGAGGTTCTCTTGCAGCAGGCAGAGCGGTTGCGGCGGAAAACCGGCGCCTCCATCCGGTTGTGCCGCGTTGCGGATATCCGCCTTGAAGCGTTGCCTTCGCAATTTAAGGATGTGGAGCTTGTCCGGGATGCGGACCTGATCTTCAAGGATCCGGAGATCGACATCGTGGTCGAGCTCATCGGCGGCATTGAGCCGGCGAAAACCTTTATCCTGAAGGCCATAGAGCATGGCAAGCATGTGGTCACCGCCAACAAGGCTCTGATCTCCCAGCATGGCATGGAGATTTTTGAAGCTGCGGCCCGGAAAAATGTTGAAGTCGGTTTCGAGGCCAGTGTCGGCGGCGGCATCCCGGTGATCAAGGCTCTGAAAGAGGGGCTTGTTGCCAACAGGATTCTTTCGATCATGGGCATTCTGAACGGGACGGCCAACTATATCCTTAACAAGATGACCGATGAGGGCATGGCTTTTGATGAGGTGTTGAAAGAGGCCCAGGCAAAAGGGTATGCCGAAGCCGACCCCACCTATGATGTCGAAGGCATTGATACGGCCCATAAGCTGGTGATTCTGATGACTATGGCCTACGGCATGCAGGTAAGCCTCTCCGACGTCAGCATCGAAGGAATTTCCCGGATTGAGCCCATCGACATCGACTTTGCCCGGGAGTTCGGTTATCGCATCAAGCTCTTGGCCATCAGCCGGAATAATGGCGAAACGGTGGAGGCCAGGGTGCATCCGACCATGGTTCCGGAAAAAGATCTGTTGGCCAATATCGGCGGCGCTTATAACGGTATTCAGTTTACCGGGGACATGGTGGATGATATCCTGCTCTATGGCCAGGGGGCTGGTAAAATGCCGACCGGCAGCGCGGTTGCCGCGGACGTGGTTGATATTGCCCGCAACATCCTCTGTAACAGCATCAATCGGGTGCCGTGTCTCTCCTATTTGCCGGAAGAGATCAAGCCCCGGGGCATTACCCCCATGGAGAACCTGCGCGGCTGTTATTATTTCAGGATGACCGCCATGGACAAGCCGGGTGTTCTCTCCGCCATCGCCGGGATTTTAGCGCGCCACAACATCAGCATCGAATCGGTTCTCCAGAAGGGCAGGCAGAAAAAAGGCACCGTTCCCATGGTCATGATGACCTATGAGGCGGAAGAGGCCTCGGTGCGCAAGGCCCTGGCCGAGATTGATGCCCTGGATGTCTGTACCGACAAGACGGTGAAGATTAGGATCATGAAGGCCCATGCGGAATAGCACCGGCATGAAATATATCATCCTGGTCGGTGATGGCATGGGGGATCTGCCCATTGCCGAACTGGGCGGCAAAACCCCTTTGGCCTTTGCCCAAACCCCGGCCATGGACAGGATTGCCAGAGAGGGTGAGCTCTGCCTGGTTCGCACCGTGCCCGACGGGTTCCCGCCTGGCAGCGATGTGGCCAATCTTTCCTTGCTCGGCTATCTCCCGCATGAGTGTTACAGCGGTCGTGCTCCCTTGGAGGCCGCCAGTCTTGGCGTTGCGCTGGCGGCCGACGAAATTGCCTTCCGTTGCAATCTGGTTACCCTGCGTTTTGAAGAGGACCGGGTATTCATGGAGGATTACAGCAGTGGACACATCTCCAGCCCGGAGGCGCGAATCCTTGTCGAGGGACTGGAAGAGGCCGCAGGTACTGATCGTCTGCGCTTTTACCCTGGGGTAAGCTATCGCCATCTTCTCGTGCATTCCGGTGAGGTCGGGCCGCTGGTGACTGTGCCGCCCCATGATTATACCGGCAGGGAGGTGACGGAGTTCTGGTGTCGGTATACCAGTATCCCCCACCTGCGAGAGGTCTTGGCAAAGGCAGTGGCCTTTCTGGCGGACCATCCGGTAAATCGTGACCGGCAGGCGCAACGGCGCAATCCGGCCAATGCCATCTGGCTCTGGGGGGAGGGCAAGGCTCCGTCCCTGGCGACGATCCGGGAGCAGGTTGGGGGGGAAGGCGCCTTGCTGTCCGCGGGGGGTCTGCGCCCGGGCAGCGGCGGGG
>JAZDIS010000508.1:0-6685 GCA_043804705.1 Pseudomonadota bacterium
TGTTCGATATTATGCAATAATTCCTTGGCCCTGGCAACCACCTTGGCCGGCACCCCGGCCAGGGCGGCCACCTGGATCCCGTAGCTGCGGTTGGTTCCGCCCGGCAGCAGCTTGTGGAGAAAGATGATGGTGTCGTTCCACTCCCGCACCGCGATGTTGTAGTTCTTGACCCGGTTGTTGGTGGCGGCCAGCTCGGTCAGCTCGTGGTAGTGGGTGGCGAAGATGGTCTTGACCCCCCGGCCGTTTTTGTTGACCAGCTCCTCGGCCACGGCCCAGGCAATGGAGAGCCCGTCAAAGGTGGAGGTGCCGCGCCCTATTTCATCAAGGATCACCAGGCTCCGCGGGGTGGCGTTGTTGAGGATGTTGGCGGTTTCGTTCATCTCCACCATGAAGGTGGACTGGCCGCGGCGCAGGTTGTCCGAGGCCCCGACCCGGGTGAAGATGCGGTCCACCACCCCTATCTCCGCAGCAGCCGCAGGGACGAAGCCGCCCATCTGGGCCATGAGGGTGATGAGCGCGGTCTGTCGCAGCACCGTTGATTTGCCGGCCATGTTGGGGCCGGTGATGATCAGAACCTCTTCGCTCTCCTGGTCAAGATGAACGTCGTTGGGCACAAAGCGGCCCGGCGGCAGGGCGCGTTCGATCACGGGATGGCGGCCTTCCGTGATGATGATCGCCTCGCCCGCGGTGATGATTGGTTTGGTGTAGCGGTATCGCTGGGCCACCTCGGCCAGGCAGCAGAAAAAATCGATCCGGGCCAGCCGCCCGGCGGTATGAAGAATCCGGGAGGAGGCCGCCGCCGCCGTGGCCCGGATCGCAGCAAAGAGCCGGTACTCCAGCTCCAGCCGTTTGTCCTGGGCGCCGGTGACCTTTTCCTCAAACTCCTTGAGTTCCGGGGTGATGAAGCGTTCGGCGTTGACCAGGGTCTGCTTGCGGATGAAGTCGTCGGGCACATGGGCAAGCTGGCCGCGGCTGATCTCAAGATAGTAGCCGAAGATCTTGTTGAAGCCGACCTTGAGGTTGTTGATCCCGGTGCGGCTGCGTTCGCGGGCCTCAAGGCCCAGGATCAGCGCCTTGCCGTCGCGCAGCAGGCTGACCAGCTCGTCAAGCTCCTCGTTGTAGCCGGGTTTGATCAGGTTGCCTTCCCGCAGGGTCACCGGGGCGTCCTCGCGGATTCCCGCCTCCAGCAGGGCGTGCAGCTCGGTCAGCTCGTCCACCGTACCGAGATCGGCCAGCAGGCCATCGGCTGCGGCCAGTTTTTCTGTAAGCGGGGGCAGCTGGGCCAGGGAACACTTCAGCGCCGTAAGGTCGCGGGCATTGGCCGTGCCCAGCACCACCCGGCCGTTGAGGCGTTCCAGGTCGTAGACCTTGGTCAGCAGCTCCCGGAGCTCCTCCCGCAACCGGGGGGCGAGGTAGAGCTGTTCCACCGTGTCCAGCCGCCGGCGGATCGCCTCGACCTCCTGCAGGGGGAACAACAGGTTCTTCTTGAGCAGCCGTGCCCCCATGGGGGTTTCGCACAGATCCAGGGTGTCCAGCAGCGAACCCTCCCTGGCGCCGCCGCTGAGGGTCTGGGTGAGTTCCAGATTGCGGCGGGAGGAGTCGTCCATGAGCAGGACGTGATCGAATTCGATGGGGGTGAGGCGTTCGATATGGTCCAGGGCGGTCTTCTGGGTTTCCTGCAGGTAGAGGAGCAGAGCCCCTGCCGCACCAATCCCACTCTTCAGCTCTTCGCAGCCGAATCCGGCCAGATTGGCCACCCGGAAATGTTCCAACAGCCTCTGCCGCGCCGTTTCCGGATGAAAACCGGCGGCCGGTCGCCTGGTCAGGAAGCTCTGCGGCAGATAGGCCTGCAGTTCTTCCGTCAGGCTCGAAGCCTCCACGATCTCTTCCGGCAGCAGGATTTCCGAGGGGGCCAGGCGGCCGAGTTCATCCAGAAGAGCAGGGAGGTCTTCCCGCTGACTCACCAGAAACTCGCCGGTGGAGAGATCGAGCAGGCTCAAGCCCCAGGCCTTGCCCTTGTGGCAGATGGCGGCCAGATAACGGTTGTCCTTGTCGTCGAGGAGCTGCGCATCGGTGACCAGGCCGGGGGTGACGACCCGCACCACCTCGCGCCGGACCACGCCCTTGGCCTCTTTCGGATCTTCCACCTGCTCGCAGATCGCCACCTTGAACCCCGCCTTGATCATCTTGGCCAGGTAGGAGGAGACCGCGTGGTACGGGATTCCGCAGAGCGGCACCCTGTTCTCGTCATCCTTGCTGTTTCGGGAGGTGAGGGTGATGCCCAGCACCTTGGAGGCGGTCACGGCATCGTCAAAGAACATCTCGTAGAAATCGCCCAGCCGGTAGAAAAGTATGGCGTCCTGGTGCTGGGCCTTGATCTCCAGGTACTGCTGCATCATGGGGGTGATTTTAACGGAGGCGGGTGTGGTCATGGGTCTTCTGGTAAGAAATTAACGCAGAGGCGCTAAGGGAAGGCAGGGGGCGGAAACCGTAAAAAAACGCCGCGCCCTTGCGCCTTTGCGGGATGATTTTATCCTTCAGCGATTGATAGGTGTTTTTGCGGGAAATGTCAAGAAAAGCTCATGCAGATTGCGGGGGTGCGCGGCACTGGCCGGAGGGCTCCCAGGATCAGGGCGAGTGAAAGTCCGGGAGCAGCCTGGCAAAGGTACGGGTGATGTGTTCCGGGATGGTGCGCACTTCGGCCAGCACGGTCATGTAATTGTGGTCCCCATGCCAGCGGGGGACGATATGCCAGTGCAGATGGGAGGCTACGCCTGCGCCGGCAACCTCGCCCAGATTCAGGCCGATATTGAAGCCGTCGGGCTGGAGATGGCGACGCAGGATCCCGGTGCAGCGTGGAAGCATGGCGGCCATGGCGTTGTTTTCCTCATTGCTCAGCGCGCCGATATCCGCCACATGCCGGGCCGGGGCCACCAGGAGATGGCCGTTGGCATATGGGAAGCGATTCATGAGCACGACCAGCAGCCGGTCCCGGTAGAGGATAAGGTCCGCTGCGGAATGGGGTAACTCCGGGGCGGCGCAGAAAAAACAGCCCTTGCCGCCAGCCTTGCCCTCGATATATTCCATCCGCCAGGGCGTCCAGAGAGTTTTCATCGCTTGGCCTGGATTTGATAAATTTGCCCTTGCAGGGTTTCCCCGACCTCAAGAATGGCAAAGGTGCCGCCTGCCCCGGCATAACCCGTGCCGGTGAAACTGCCGGGATTGATGTAGAGAACCCCGCCGAGGCGGTGGCAGACCGGCCTGTGGGTGTGGCCGTAAACAATGCAGTCCGCCTCCGGAAAGATCTCGATCAGGCGTTGCTCAAAATCATAGGTGTTGCCTGCGCGATGGATCAGGCCGATGGTGAAGCCGCCCACCTGGATTTCCTTGTGGGTCGGCAGATGCTGGCAGGCCAGGGCCGAGCACATATTGCCGTGCACCGCATGCACCTCCTTGCCGGGGAATACCGTGAGGATTGCCGGATCGGTGAGGTCTCCGGCATGGAGGATCATGTCCGCGTCATGGAAGCAGGCCTTCGCGATCTTTTTGAAGGTCTCGGTGGGGCGGGCAAGATGCGTGTCGGAAAGGATGCCGATCTTCACAGGATTCATAGTTTGCGCCCGTCATTATGGGGTAAGGAAGGGTTGCAGCACCGCCTCTGCCTGGGCTGCCGAGATTCCCGCGAGAATAAGGCGTTTGTCGCGGCTGGCTTCGCCGCTGGCAAGGGTCACGGCTGCCTTGGGAATCTTGAAGAGCTTGGCGAAGAACTGGATGACTGCGGCGTTTGCCTTGCCGTCCACCGGCGGAGAGGTGATGCAGAGCTTGAGCGCCTCGCCGTGGAGACCGGCGAGGCGGGTGCGGGATGCCTTGGGCTGCACATGGATGGACAGACTGACCGAATCGCCGTCTGCCAGCGCCCGCAGATAGGTCATAGGGGCGATTCATCGGGGTTGAACCGGCCCGTTTTCTTCTTGGCGTCCTCCAGGCTTCCGGCAAAAGAAACAGACGGTTCGTGGTCTTCCAGTGGGTCTTCAAGGCTGAAAGTCATGTCGCCGTCAAGATCGGGGAGAACAGGGCCGGTGTCTTCCTCTTCCTCATCCATGACCAGGATGTCATTCCTGGCGGCAAGTGATGACGGCAGGGCAATGTCCTGGGGGGCAAAGTCGTCTGCCGCTTTTCCGGGCATGCTTCCCGGGCCGCTGTCCGGAATGTCGATCTTGACGTAGAGGTCTGCAAGGTCTGCTTCCTCGGAGAAGGCCGGACTGCTGCCCTGCCGTTGTCGCTCGAATTCCGGTTCTGCTGCGGCGCGGGCTCGGGGGGTGCCGCCGTACATGGTGCCGCGCTGGGGTTCCCGCGGGCGGGTCGAGGAGCTGAAATGTTCGACCGCCCGCGCATTGTCGGCGGGTTCTGTGTCCAGCATCTGCAGGTAGGATTTCAGTTGCTGGCGCAGATCATCCCTGGCCTGTTCCCGCAGCGATTTCAGATCGCCGATTTTCCTTTTCAGCTCGGCAATTTCGTGTTCGGCGTCTTCCCGGCGCAGGCGGGCTTCTTCCTTGGCCTCAACGACGATTGCTTCCGCCTCTTCCCTGCTTTTTTCCTTCATCCCGTCGGCGACATTTTGGGCCGCGATGATGGCGCTCTGGAAGGATTTCTGCTGGTTCTGGTAAGTGGCCAGATCCTTTTCCATGGTTTCCAGCCGGCCTTTGAGTTTCTGGTTTTCTTCGGAAACCGTCTGGAAGGCCGCAGCGATTTTTTCCAGAAAATCGTCCACCTCTTCAACATCGAAACCGCGAAAACGGACATGGAACTGCTGGGATTGGATGTCTTGGGCTGAGAGTATCATGCCTCGGCTCCTTGGGTGTGTCTCAAAGATTGATGGTCGCGAAAAAAGGGAACGAAGACAGAGGTCCGTAACACAACGACATGGTTTACCCTATGGTTCGCGCCAACTCATGCAAGGTGGGGACCAGAAAGCTTCGCAAAAAAAATCAGGGCGAGAATAAGCAGCATGGGGGAAAGATCGAGCCCGCCGCCAAAAATCGGCACCACCCGGCGGATACGGGAGAGCAACGGCTCGGTGATCTCGTAGAGAAAACGGACGATGGGGTTGTAGGGGTCGGCGTTCACCCAGGAAATGATGGCCCTGCCGATGATGACCCACATGTAGGCGCTTAAGGCAAAGTCCAGCAGGGTGGCCAGGGCGCCTAAAAAATTACCGATCACAAACATAACATTCCTCTTTGCTGAGAAAAAATAATGAACCGGGGTTGCGCCACCGCGCAAAAAATCCCGGGCAGGTTACAGATTGATGATGCGTTCCGCCACAGCGACAATCTCCAGGCTGGCCTTACTTTCCGGGGCGCCCAGCAGGAAAGGCCTCTGCTGGCGGATGGCCATGGAAACGTTTTTGTCCTGCGGCATGGCGCCCAAGGCCAGGGGGGTGATCTTCAGGAAACGTTCAAGAACCATGCTCATATTGGTGAAGACATCCTGGCCTTCTTTTTTGGATTGTACACTGTTTATCAGCAGGTGAAAGCGCTTTCTGTCGTGGCGGGTATGGAGAACCTTGATCAGGGCGTAGGCGTCGGTGAGCGAGGTCGGGTCCGGGGTCAGAATGACGATGTTTTCCTGGCTCCAGGTATTGAACCAGAGCACCGAATCGCCGATTCCCGCCGCGGTGTCGATGAGGACAAAATCGAAGCGATCGATGATCTCGTCCAGGCTGCTGGTGAGCAGGGCCTGTTCCTCGTAGGAGAGGTTGGCCATTTCCGGCACGCCCGAACTGGCCGGCAAGACCTGAAACTTCGGGTTGATCTCCACCAGGGAGCTTGCCAGGTCGCGCCCCTCTTCAATGGTTTCCCGGATGGTGTGGCGGACGTTGAGCCCCAGCACCACATCGACGTTGGCCAGCCCCAGGTCGCCGTCGATGAGGAGGACGGATTTGCCTTTTTGAGAAAGGGCGGTTGCTACGTTCACCGAAAAGGAGGTCTTGCCGACCCCGCCTTTGCCGCTGCTGATACAGATGATTTTCGGAGAGCGCTTGGTTTTCGCGGTCATGGACGATTTTCCTCTGCAAGAAGCTGTAAGCCGTTATGGAAAAATAAGTTATTCATTTCGTATGGTCAAAACGGCATAAGGAGCCGTAACACAAGGGTTCAGAACGTACAGGTTATTTCGTAACGGCTCCTGTTACGCAGCCATCCCCGCCGCCGCCCGCGAGGTTTTTCGCGGCTGCATCCACAGCTGGGCCCGTTCCTCCACCGTCACCTGACAGGAATCCTCGAAGCGGACGGCGGCGCTTTGGCAGATGGCGTCGCTGCCCATCTTGGCGGCGCGGGCCAGCTCGGTCTCGGCCAGAGTCAAAAATTGATCCGGGGGGATGGTCTCATAGGCATGACAGACGGCAATGCCCAGGGCCAGGCTGGGGGGAGCGGCGGTGGCCCCCTTGGTGAAGTCGGTGTTGCGCAGAATAGTCCGGATCTCCTCCGCCCGCCTTCTTGCCTTGCCCACCGTGGCTCCCGGCATGATCAGGGCAAGGCTGTTTCTCTGGAATCCGGAGAGAAGCTCCCCCGGATGCAGGCAGGGCGCCAGCGTTGCCGCCGCCTGTCCCGCCAGGGCGCTGGTTCCGGCACCGTGTCCGGAAAGCGTGACTAGGAGGAGGGCGCAGGGCAGTCTGGTCTGCTGG
>JAZDIS010000509.1:0-3134 GCA_043804705.1 Pseudomonadota bacterium
ATAACCGCAGTGCTGGCGACGTAGGGTGCTGCTGACGCTGTTGCCGGTCGGTCGTAGGTCATCCAGGCAACGCGACATTGTTTTGTTGCAGCGGCTTACAGGCTGGCCGGCTTGCCGGATTTTTCCAACGAAAAACCATCATGACACTCCGGAAGAATGCTCAGCCACTTTTACAGGACAACCCCCCTTCCTGCAATGAAAAAACATGGTACTGCCTGGGGTTTATCTTGTTTTTACTAGGCATTTAGATGAGTTACATGTGGTTTGTCCGGCTGGTTGCCCAGGATGCTTCTCGTTTCGGCGGATTTTTTGAGAACCACACGATAAAATACTTGTTTTACTACTACAACAATTACTACTATCATCATACATTAAGTTTGTTGGGTGCGGGAAGTTGACAACAATGGTTTGTATTATCCCTTGGGAATTGTGATCGGGTAAATTTTTCGATATGATTATGGTGTTGGCAGGACGTAAGTTTTTGGTCGACAACACCGTTGGCAACCATGTTCAGATACTTAACGAAACAGGAGGTGCGCTATGAGGATTTTTGGGAAACACAGTGTTAAACCGATGTTGCTGCTGTTTGTCTTTGGGATGGCCATGGTGGGGGCGGCTACAGCCATGGCGGAGACGGCAACTGCTCCAAAGATTAAAACCGCCATGGCCGCTATGAAGGACGAGGCTGCAAAGCTTGGCGCGCCCAAGGTGGAGGGAGCGGCACTGTTCTTCGGCGCCAGCAAAATAAACGATAATTATGCGCTTGTGGATTCCTTGAAAGCCAAATTCGGCTGTACGGCCACTTTTTTTGTGAAGAAAGGAGATGCCTTCGTCCGCATCAGCACCAATGTAATGAAGGATGGCAAACGTGCCGTCGGCACTCCCCTGGACCCCAGTGGTCCCGCAATTGCGGCCATCCGGCAGGGTAATGCGTATTACGGAATCGTTGACATTCTCGGCAAACTCTATGATACCGGCTATGAGCCCATCAAAAATGCGGGCGGCGAAATCATCGGGGTCTACTACATCGGATACTTGATGGAATAACAAGGCTAACCGCTGCTTCGGTTTCTTCGGGCGTTTTTCTCAAGCCCAAAGAGGAGGTATCGGAGCAAAATGGATAAGGGGGCCTCAAAACGGGGGGGGGCGAGGCAAAAAAACATGTGTCGGCAGGGGAGCATGCACGCTTGCAGCTGCTTTTTCTCCTTTGTCGGCATGAGCCATATCGATCTTGACAACCCGGACATTAAAAGGAAACAGATGATGGCCAGACAACAGGCAACCATAGGCAAAAAGATCGGTTCAGGATTTGCGGTAGTGCTCCTGCTGGTTTTGATGCTCACCGGAATTTATCAGTTCGCGCTGACCTCTGCCACGGCGAAGTTCACCAGTCTCATCGAACAGGACCTGGCCATCGCTCTGCACGCCGGCACCGCCAAAATCGTCCTGATTCAGTGCCGCCAAAATGAAAAGATGTTGCTGTACGCAGACGATGAGATGCTCACCAAAGAAGCGAACAACTACATCGTAACCTTCAAGGAAGAGCTGGGCACCATTGAGGCCCTGGCCAAAAAGGCCGGACACCCCAAGCTGATGGAGGGAGCCCAGAAGCTTCTGACTCTGGCCGACGATTATCAGAAAATGTTTAACGCCATGATAGCGGCCCCCGTCGGGAATGAGCGGATGGTCTCCACCGTTGCTGTGCGCAAGGCAGTCCAACCCATTGAGCCGTTGCTGAACGAGCTGCTCAACGATGCCAAGACTGGGGCTGCGGAACAGACTGTCCTGGCCGAGGATTCCGCCACAGTACTGGCCCGGATTGCCTTGGCTTTAGGGGCTGCGGTCATGGTGACCGGTGGGCTGCTGGCCTTTTTTCTGAGCCGGGGAATTGCGGCCCTTCTCAAGCAGGTCAGTGCCTCGCTTAACGAGGGCGCCAACCAGGTTGCCGCAGCAGCGGGGGAGGTCTCTTCTTCCAGCCAGACCCTGGCGGAAGGCGCTTCCCAGCAGGCGGCGGCGGTGGAAGAAACATCCGCCTCCCTGGAAGAGGTTGGGGCCATGATCAAACAGGATGCGGACAACGCCCGGCAAGCGGACGCGCTGATGAAGGAGGCCAACCAGGTTATCCGGAATGCCGACGAGTCCATGCAGAAGCTTACCGCCTCCATGCATGAGATCTCCGCGGCCAGCACCGAAACCCAGAAAATTGTTAAAACAATTGACGAGATTGCTTTCCAGACCAATCTGCTGGCCTTGAATGCGGCCGTAGAGGCAGCCAGGGCCGGTGAAGCCGGGGCCGGATTCGCGGTGGTTGCCGACGAGGTTCGCAATTTGGCCATGCGGGCGGCGGAGGCGGCGAAAAACACCTCCAACCTCATCGATGGCACGGTACAGAAGATCGCCACCGGCAACGCCTTGGTCAGCGAAACCAGCGAGTCGTTCTATGTTGCTTCGCAATCCACCACCCGGATCGGCACGATCATCGCCGAGATGGCCGGAGCGGCAAGCCAGCAGGCCAATGCCGTCACCCAGGTCACCAAGGCCATCCATGAGATCGACACCGTGACCCAGGGCAACGCGGCGGCCGCGGAAGAATCCGCCTCGGCCTCCGAACAGCTGAACGCCCAAGCGGAAATGATGAAGGACGCAGTGGGGCAGCTGCTGGCAATGGTGGGCGGCGTGGAAGAGGTGCGGGAAAAGGCGCGTCGTCCTGCCACGCTCCGGCGTCTTTCCGTCTCGGGGGGAGCCGGTTCCGGAAAGGCAGTCACCACTGCGAGAAAGGCTCTGCCACCGGCGGCGAAGAAGCTCGCCAATTCTCGGGACAAGGGGGCAAGATCCGAGGACATCATCCCCATGGGAGATGATCTAGAGGTTTTTTAAGAAAAATCCGGGAAGATAGGGAATGCCTGTTCGGGGAGCAGGGATTTTTTTGTATTCTGAAACTTTCTAGTCGGCCTCCGCCGGAGTGACGGCTTTTGGGCCACGCTATCTTCAGTGCGCGAAGACAGGCAGGACATGCTGGCGTGCCCGGGCGCCATCCGGCGGCTCGACATGAAAAAATTTGCAATATTTATTGATGTTTGCGCAGTATGGAAGCATACTGCGCTATGGTAGCCTGTTTTTCGTAGGTATTTGCT
>JAZDIS010000510.1:0-4713 GCA_043804705.1 Pseudomonadota bacterium
CATTCCCAGGGCAAGCAGGCGGATGATTTTGTCAACCGCCTGAAGTCCGAGCAGGCCGCGCAGGAAAAGTTGCTGGCTGGGGAGTTGCGGCAGAAAGGGGCTTCCATTGCCGATCTCCTGGCCCAGACAGGGTCGGCCCTGATCGTGGGGTATGATTTTGATTCCATGACCAGGCTTGCCGGCAACGCCAAGAATGACGAAGATGTTGTTTCCGTGGTTTTTTACGGCGTTGACAAGAATGTGCTTGCCCAAGCCAAGGATCAGGGCGAAGCCAAGGAAACCCTGCGCAAGGAAATCCTGTTCGACGGCAAGAGCATCGGTTTTGTCGAGGTGGGTTTAAGCTTTGCCGGGGTTGAGAAAAACTCCGCTGAAGTTTCCCGCCGCATTGAGGAATTGGTGCGGACCACCCAGGAGGAACTTACGGCGGCCTCCTGGCGGCTGGGGATGGTCATTGTTCTCGCCATCGGCTGTGCGGGTCTGGCGCTCTGTTTTGCCGTGTACTGGAGTTTGTCTCGCATTGTCATCACCCCGGTTGGCCGGATCATTGCCGGGCTGGAGGACTGTGCGGCCCAGGTGACCTCGGCCTCCGGGCTGCTTTCCGGCTCGGCGCATCAGTTGGCCGAAGGCGCCTCCGAAGAGGCGGCTTCCTTGGAGGAGACCTCCGCCTCTTTGGAAGAGGTCTCGACCATGGCCCGGCGTAATGCCGACAATGCCGCTGAATGCAATTCGCTCATGCGCGAGGTGAATACGGTGATGGGCAAGGCCAATCAGTCCATGGCCGCGCAAACGACAGCCATGGGGGAAATCTCCAAGGCCAGCGAGCAGACCTCGAAGATCATCAAAACCATTGATGAGATTGCCTTTCAGACCAATCTGCTGGCCCTGAACGCCGCGGTCGAGGCGGCCCGGGCCGGCGAGGCCGGAGCCGGCTTTGCCGTGGTTGCCGACGAGGTCCGGAACCTGGCTATGCGGGCGGCCGAGGCGGCTCGCAACACTGCGGATCTTATCGAAGGCACCGTGAAAAAGGTGAAAGAGGGCGAGGATCTGCTGGTCCAGACCAACGAGGATTTTTGCGAGGTTGCCGAGGTGGCGGCCAAGGTTGGCAGTCTGGTGGATGAAATCGCCAGCGCTTCCCATGAGCAGACCCAGGGGCTTGACCAGGTCAATTCGGTCATGGCCGAGATAGACCGGGTGACCCAGCAGACTGCGGCCAGTTCGGAAGAGGCGGCCAGCGCCTCCGAAGAGTTGAGCGCGCAAGCTGAGTACATGAAGAAGTATGTGGATGAGCTGGACCATCTGGTCAGCGGCGTGGGGAAATCCGGTTCCGGCCCCGGAAAAGCCGGGCCGGCGCCGAAGCTGGTTCGGACCGCGAGCCGGAAGTCCGCGCCTGCCCTGACAGCGCCTGTCGCCGCAAAGACGGCGGCAAAAAAGTCTGCTGTCCAGGCAAAAAAGCCCAGGGTCATTGCCGCCCCCCCGGTTTCAGGACAGAAAAAGGGCAAGGATGTTATTCCCTTTGATGAGGATGCGTTCGAGGATTTTTAGCCCCGTGTTTGCAGTCCATTATGCCGTCCTTTCCTGGCAATAAAAGAACTGTACATAAAAAAGGCCGGGCGCAGATACGCCCGGCCTTTTTTATGTGTCAGCGGTTGTATTTTTCTTCGCAGGATAGCCGGATTTCCTTCTGGGCCGCCGCCAGAACTTCCTTGGCTGCGGCCACATCCAGGCCGATTTGGCTGGCCAGTTCTTCGGGGCCGGAAAACTTTTTTTCTCCGCGCAGAAAGCGGAGCAGATTTATCTTGATCGGCTTGCCGTAGATGTCCTGGTTGAAATCGAAGATATGGGTTTCGGCGGAAAGCCGGCGTCCGGCAAAGGTCGGGTTGTAGCCGATGTTGAGCACGCCGCCGTAGCATTTGCCGTTGTAGATCACTTGGGTGACATATACGCCCAGGCGTGGGCAGAGATCCTCCTCGGCAATGGCGAGGTTGGCGGTGGGGAAGCCGAGGAGCGGTCCGCCGCGCTGTTTGCCCATCTTGACCTCGCCCCGGATCTGGTAGTAGCGGCCCAGCAGTTTCTTGACGTCGCTCATCTTGCCTAACCCCACCAGCTCCCGGATCTTGGTGCTGCTGGCCAGCATCCCTCCTACATAATACGGTTCCACCACAGAGACCGTGAATCCCTTGGTCTCGCCCTGCTCCTTGAGAAAGGGGATGTCGCCCTGGCGGCTTTTGCCAAAGGCGTAATCGTAGCCCACCACCAGATCCTGGACGCCGATGGCCTTTAGTAAGACCTGATCCACAAAGGTCTCGGCCTGGGTGTTGGCAAATTCCCGGGTAAAGGGGAGGATGATCAGCACGTCGATATTGGCCAGGGCGATGAGTTCTTTTTTTTGTTCGGCGGTGGAGATGAGCTTGAGGCCGATATCGGGGCGGACCACCTTGAGCGGATGCGGTTCAAAGGTGAGGGCCACGCTGGTCCCTTTGTTCCGATAGGCGCGGCTCACCACCTCGGAGAACAGAATCTGATGGCCCAGATGAACGCCGTCAAAGTTGCCGATGGTGACCGCTGCCTTGGGGAATGGACCCGGTATGTCGCTGATGTTCGTGTATATATCCATGGTAATGGGCATCCTGATTGTGTGTGCCCCCTACAATAGGCGACAACCCTGAAAAGGTCAAGCAGCGGGCCGGAGAGATTTTTTATGGGTGGTCCGGTAAATTCTCTTGACAAACACCACCCGAAAAAACTAATATCGCTTCTCAACGATGTGCCGAAGTGGCGGAATTGGTAGACGCGCTAGGTTCAGGGCCTAGTGGGTGCAAGCCCGTGGAAGTTCGAGTCTTCTCTTCGGCACCATTAATAAAATTAAAGGGTTAACTCATTTTTGAGTTAACCCTTTTTTTGTTTTTCTGTTTATCTCGCTAAAGAATGGCTAAAGACTTAAGTCTTAATTATTCCCAGGCTGAATAAATATCTTTGGGTTGTGCTGATCTGGCTATGTCCAAGTAGCATCATGATTTGGAATAAAGGCATATCTTCATTAGCCCAAATGCTTGCTCTTCTTCTCCTTAGCCCATGCCAGTTCCAAGCAGGATGTTTTAGTGATTTAACCTTCTCCTCTAAAAAACGAGGATAAGCATCCCACTCTTTAAAAACTTTGCCTTCCCCTCCTAGTTTTATATATTCCGGTTTTGGAACAAAACGTGGAGAGCGAGCTGAGTTTTTGCTTTTACAGGTGTACAGTACAACATGTTTGTCTGCCACATCGTTATAGCTTAGGGATATGGCTTCATTGATTCTTGAGGCGGTGTCATACACAAATTGAATTAATAATTGTTGTGCCGGTGAACAAATTTCTTTCACCTCAGTAATCATTTCTTCTGTTGGGATAAAATTTACAGAACGGTCTTCCGGAAGTTTTGACAAACCATCGCATGGGTTCTTCATCTCTATGCCTAACCTTGTAATTGCATAGTTGAAGCATGCTCTGGCTGCGGTGAAAAGCTTATTGGGCCTTGAATTAGTAAGATTTTCTTTTTTGCATCTTTTAACCTCATTCAAAACAAGATCGGACACCATTCTTTTTGTAACATCATTGGCTATTATATTTCCCCATGCTTGTAGCATTTGCTTACAAAGCCTTTTGTTGTCTCGGTAATACTCCTGATTTCTGGTCAAGTTGAGATAGTCCAACCTGTGGGTAAAAAGGTCCAAAAGTGAAATTGCGACTACGGGACTTCTCGCTAATTCGTCTAATTCTTTAAGTTTGTCTCGCTCGGCACCCGCACATTCTCTTTTCGTAAGGAATATCGCCTTTGAATGGTATTTCTGTCCCAGATACTGTCCAGAATAAAACCACCTGGCTCCCTTTTTTAATTTTCGTGAATATTGCCCCAACAGTATCACCTCCTTCGCGTAGTTTATTTTAGCGAATTTTCTGTAGCTGTAAATGTGTCGGTCTATTAATTTCCTTGATTTTCCACTGAGTGGAGAATTATGCTGAATTATCAAAGAAAGTAGGTTTTTAAGGTGGCGCGGATTTAAATTTACTCAAAAAAATTAAGGTTAGGTGGATAGGGATACATGACGGAGGTCGTTATGGGTCCTTATCTGACGGTCGAAGAGGTTGCTTTGCTTTTTGGAAGGTCCGGGAAGTGGGTTTATTCCAACAAGGAACAAATTCCGGGATTTTTCAGACTGGCCAAAAGCATTTTCTTCGACAAAGAAATCTTAATGAGTGAACTTAAAATCAGAGCTGCAATAAAACCTGCCAGGAAATCACCAGAAGGCGTCCATGACGCCCATGGCTTGCTTTCCTAACCCTGAGCCTCCTGGCCATGCCGGGGGGCTTCTTTTTTTTCGTCCATAAACATTCCTTCTGCGCCGGACAAATTGTCCTCCTTCCCTCGATCCATTATCAAGTTTAAGACCTTTTCAGTCTCGCTCAAAACTTGCAGGCAAGCCGTGTACACGCTCATGTCCATTTTTTCAGCATAGCGTGCAATATATAGATATGAGTCGCCGATCGTCTTCTTGGTGCTCATACCCACAAGGCAACAAAGTGCCTGGGCTGAAAGTGTCAATCGGCGTCTAAAATTGACCCCCAATCGGCGTCCAATTTTGACCCCCCATTGGTAAAAAAATATTCGGTTTCATTTCCTGTTTTTCAACCGCCAGCTTTCATTCCCAGTCTCTATGATGTCACAGTGATGGGTC
>JAZDIS010000511.1:0-2280 GCA_043804705.1 Pseudomonadota bacterium
TGCGATAGCCATTGCCAAAGAAATCATTTTCTTGCTCATTTTCATCTCCTCATAAGGTTATTTGGAAAATCCCTGTCACGCAAAACAGGAAATAATGAATCTTCATTCAGTAAATATACGACAGGAGCTGGGAATGTCAATCGGAAATTTCCCCGGTTATTTCAGGATGGCGTTGAGGTCGTTCACCAGGGTCTGATGGTCGACATAGCCGTCGTAGCGCTTGACCACATTGCCTTCCCGGTTTACCAAAAACGAGGTGGGAATGCCGAGGATGCCGCCGAAAGCGGTGGGGGTCTCTGAATCGCTTAGCAGAACCGGGTAGTTGATCTCCATTTTCTGGGCGAATTTGTCAACCAAGCCCGCACCGCCTTGGTCGGTGGAGATGCCGATTACGATGAAGCCCTTCGGCCCATACTCCTTCTGGAGCTGGATGAGCGAAGGGATTTCCTTGCGGCAGGGAGGGCACCAGGTGGCGAAGAAGTTGATGAGGATTGCCTTGCCTTGGTAGCTGGCGGCCTTGACCATGGCGCCATCCTTCACTGAGGGCAAGGTGAAGGCCGGCATCTTGGTGGCGGCTTGGGCAGCCCCGGCCATCAGGGCAAAGATGGCAATGGTTATGGTCAGAAGGCGGGCTTTCGCCGCCATGGATTTCATGATCTGCATTTATTTCTCCTGAATAAAAGTATGCCACCGGCACGGTCTGTAATCATTTGCCGAAATAGATTCAATCTACCCTCTTTTTCCGGGAAACAAAAGGGGAAATATCGGACCGGCGGCGCCTGTAATTCAGGAGGGCATGCCCCCTTGGCGGAGACGTTCCCCGCGGGTTGAGATCACCACCTCCTGGACGGGGATGGGTTGGCCTGCGCGGGAAAGGGCTTGGGAAACAATATGGCGCATGTTGCCGCAGCAGGGCACCTCCATGATGGCCATGGTGATGCTCTTGATCCCGGAGGAGGAAAAGATTTCCGTGAACTTCTGGATAGCGCTTTCCACCTCGTCGAACTTCGGGCAGCCCAGCATGACCACCTTGCCGCTGAGGAGATCGCGGTGAAAGTCCGGATAGGCCACGGGTACACAGTCGGCCGCAATGAGGAGATCGGCGTCTTTGAGAAAGGGCGCGCTGGGCGGTACCAGACGAATCTGCACCGGCCAGTGGCTCAGGGCGGAACCGGCGGCTGAGCCAAGCGAAGTCGGAACATTGGCCGCCTGGCAGGGGGTAGCCGGGGCAAAGGTCTGCAGTTTCGCCGAGGGACAGCCGCAAGCCAGTTGGGCGGGCGGGGCGGGGTGGGGTTTTGCCGCGCCTCTTTTGCTGAGCAGCTCTTCCACCGCCTCTTCGTCAAAATCTTCCGCCTCCCGCTCGATGATGCGCAGGGCGCCGGTGGGGCACTCGCCCAGGCAGGCGCCCAGGCCGTCGCAATACTTTTCCGCCAGCATCCGTGCCTTGCCGTCCACGATCTGCAGGGCTCCTTCCGCGCAAGAAATAATGCACTGGCCGCAGCCGTTGCACAAGGACTCGTCTATCTCGATGATCTTTCTCATTATTTTCATGGTTGTGTCTCCGTTATCCCCTGAGCAGCACCTTGGCTGCCAGGGTTGCTCCCGCCTTGGTGAGGAAGGAGCGCTCGATGATCTTCTGTAGATGGTCCGGCGGGGACGGCGCATCCTTCTGTTTTTCTTCCAGGTTGGTGATCAGGTCCGCGTCGTAGAGCACCTTGAAGTTCATGGTTTCTTCCGGCCTCGGCACATGGTGGTGGCTGATAATGTCGCAGACCTCGTCGATGAGCGGCTGCGGCGCGCCGAGGGCGGTGAGAATCTCCCGTGCCGCCGGCGGGCCTTCGAGATGCTGGTATTTGGGCGACGAGCTGTTGTACTTGCGTTCCGATTCTCTGATGCCGATGTCGTGGAGATAGGCGGTGATCTCAACGACCGCAGGATTGCACTCCTCCTTGGCGGCGATCGCCAAGGCATGGCGGGCCACCCGGCCGGCATGGCCGATGCGGCGAAAGTCGTCGCCAAAGTAGCGCTTCATCTCCACCGCCACCCGTTCCTTGAGCAGTTCCTGTTTCTTGGCCAGCAGCTCCGGGGGCAGCGAGCCCAGGCATTGTGCGGCATAGGGGCAGTAAGAGGCGCAGCCGAAATCGTTGTTGGGGTTAAGCATTCTGGTGGAGCACTTGGTGCACTTGCGACTCACGTCATCCTTGAAAAACTCGACACTGTTGCCGCATTTCGGGCAGGTGGCCTCGAATACGGCATTGGCATCCCAGTAGCGGCTGTCCT
>JAZDIS010000512.1:0-7592 GCA_043804705.1 Pseudomonadota bacterium
ATGCATGGTCTGGTTGAGATCGGGCAGGGGGATGGACAGCTGCTCAAGGTCCTGGCTGAAATGAAAAAGATTCTTGATGGCTACCGGCAGCATGGCGAACAGTTGAAAGAACAGCTTGAAGCCCAGTTCAGCCAGCAGATGGCTTTGATGGAGCAGAACCTGGCCAAACAGACCGGCATGGCCATGAAGCTGCAACCCGCCCAGCACCCCAAGTTTCAGGAGGAATGGGCCAGGATTCAAGGCCAGCTCAACGAACAGTACGGCCAGGCCTTGAAACAGCTGAAGGAACTGGTCGAACACCATCTGGTCATGGAGGTTGCCCCGTAGCTAACGGCGGGGCGACCGGTTCAACAAAGGAGAGAGGCGTGGAAGCAGAAATCTGGCTCGATGTGGCAGAGGCCGATCCCAAGGATCTGCCCGAGGTTGAAAAAAGGTTCAGGGACTGGTATGCGACCGGAGCAGAGGCGCGCTACAACAAGCCGTGCTTTGCCTTCCTCTCGGTGCTCGATAAGCCGTACCGCTACCAGGTGGATTTCGGGCAGGCCGACCTCACCCAGGCCATTCAGGGGTTGCATGGCAAGCTCTACCGGTTCGGGGTCAAGGTTTTTGTCCACTTCATGCATTGATCCCATGCCGATGCAGGGAGGTCTTGAGCGAATCAGACGCAGCCTCAAGCGGCGCCGGCTTGACGCCATTCTGGTGACCCAGCCGGAAAACCGCAGGTATCTGAGCGGTTATACGGCCAGGGACCATGCGATCAACGAAAGCGCGGGCGTCCTGCTCATTCCCTGTGAAGGCGAGCCCTATCTGCTCACCGATTCCCGCTTTTATTTGCAGGCCCAACAGGAAGCCTCGGGTTTTCAGGTCAAGCTCTATCCCCGGGGGCTGTTTCCCCTGTTGCGCTTACTGCTCGAAAGGCAACGCATCACAAGGCTGGCCTTTGAGAGCCATTATTTCCTGCATTCCACCTCCCTGACCCTGGCCAAACTGGCTGCCGACCTCAAGGTCGAGCTGACGCCGCTCACCGGTTTTATCGAGGAGCTGCGGCTGGAAAAAGATGCCGTGGAGCTGGCCATAATCGAACGCGCGGTTCTCCTCAACGAAGCGGTGTTTCAAGAGATCTACCCCACGCTGCGTCCTGGCCAGACCGAAAAAGAGGTGGCTCAGGCCCTTGAAAACGCCATGCGGCTCAAGGGCGCGGAGCGGCCGAGTTTTGAAACCATCGTTGCCTCCGGTCCCAACGCGGCCTTGCCCCACGCGACGCCTTCCGGCCGATCGCTGGCTGCGGGGGAAACCATTGTCATCGACATGGGCCTGGTTCTGGACGGCTATTGTTCGGATATGACCCGGACCGTGGTGCTGGGAACCCCGGACGCCAAAACGGTTTCGCTGTTCCGCTTGGTGCGCAAGGCGCAACTGGCCGGACTCAACAGCCTGCGGGCCGGGATAAGCGGGATGGTGGTGGACAAAATCGCCCGCAGCGTGATAGAACGGGCGGGCTTAGGCGAGCGGTTCGGCCATGGCCTTGGCCACGGGGTGGGCCTGAACGTCCACGAAGGCCCCTCGCTCAACTACCGGAATCGTAAGCCTCTTGCCGCCGGCATGGTGGTCACGGTGGAGCCGGGGGTGTATATCCCCGGCTGGGGCGGAATCCGCCTTGAGAACATGGCTGTGGTTGAAAAAGACGGGTGCCGGGTGTTGAATCGGGACACCACCTTTCTTGATCTTTGAGTTATACTCTTTTATTAAAATTCCAGGAAATTCACTATGCGAAACGATCAGCGGGCCGCGGATGCGCTGCGGCCGGTCACTATTGAAAAGGGCTTTCAGCCCCAGGCCTATGCCTCGTTGTTGATAACCATGGGCGGCACCCAGGTGTGTTGCGCCATCACCATGGAAACCAGCGTCCCGCCCTTTTTGCGGGGCACCGGTCAGGGCTGGATCACGGCGGAGTACGGCATGCTGCCCTGCTCGACCAACAGCCGCATGCAACGGGAGGCGGCCAAGGGCAGATCCGGCCGTACCTTCGAGATTCAGCGCCTCTTGGGCCGCTCGCTCAGGACCATGGTTGATCTTAGCCTGCTCGGCGAGGTGACCCTCCGGGTGGACTGCGACGTGCTCAAGGCCGACGGCGGCACACGCACCGCCTCGATCACCGGCGCGGCCATTGCCCTGCGCGATGCCTTGGAGCGCATGCACCGGGAAGGGGTTTTGGCCACCATGCCGGAGATTCTGCCGGTGGCGGCCATCAGCGCAGGCATTGTTGATGGTCAAGCCTTGCTGGATCTCAATTATGCGGAAGATTCCACGGCCGAGGTGGATGCAAATTTCGTCATGACCGGGGATGGCCGTTGGGTGGAAACCCAATGCACCGCCGAAGGCCAGCCATACTGGCCCGAGGATTTCGGCCGGATGGCAGTCCTGGCCCGCAAGGGCATCGACGAGCTGTTTACTCTATGGACCCAGTGATGGCATCCCCCTATACTCTGCACAACCAGTCCAGCGACTGCGCGGCCCGGCGCGGCGAGGTGCGCACCCTGCACGGCACGGTGCAGACCCCGGTCTTCATGCCGGTGGGCACCCAGGCCACGGTCAAGGGCGTGACCCCGGAAAACCTCAAAGAGCTGGGCACCCAGATCATCCTCGGCAATACCTATCATCTCTACATCCGGCCCGGCCACGAGCTGATCCGCAGCTTCGGCGGCCTGCACAAATTTATGAACTGGGACCGGCCGATACTTACCGACAGCGGCGGTTTCCAGATCTTCAGCCTCAAGGATCTCACCAAGATCACCGAGGAAGGCGCTGCCTTCAAATCCCATCTCGACGGCGGCAAGCTTTTTTTGAGCCCGGAGGATGCCGTGGCGGTGCAGGAGGCTCTGGGAAGCGACATCATGATGTGTCTGGACACCTGCATCCCCTATCCGGCCACCCGCGAGGAGGCCATTGCCTCCACCGATCTCACCGGGCGCTGGGCCAGGCGTTCCCGCGCTGCCCATAAGGAGCGGGGGCAGCTGTTGTTCGGCATCATCCAGGGCGGCATGTACCCAGACCTTCGGGCCAAGGCGGTGGAGGAGCTGGTGGAGATCGGTTTTGACGGCTATGCCCTGGGGGGCTTGAGCGTGGGCGAACCCGCCGGGCTGATGATGGAGATCACCGAAGAGATCGCGGCCCTCATGCCCGCCGATTATCCCCGCTATCTCATGGGGGTGGGGACCCCGGAGAATCTGGTGGAGGCGGTCTATCGCGGCATCGACATGTTCGACTGCGTCATGCCCACGCGGAATGCCAGAAACGGAATGCTCTTTACTTCAAGCGGCAGGCTTGTTATAAAAAACGCTCGCCATCAGGATGACCAGCGGCCCGTGGATGAGGAGTGCGACTGCTATACCTGCCGCCATTATTCCCGGGCCTATCTGCGGCATCTTTTCATGGCCAGGGAGATTCTCTCCTCGCAGTTGAACACCATCCACAACCTGCATTACTATGTGGGGCTCATGGCCCGGATGCGCACGGCCATAGAGGAAGACCGTTTCAGCCTGTTCCGGCGGGAGTTTTATGCCAAGCGGGCGGTAGAGTAATAAAGGAGCAGGCGGATTTTGGCCTGTCTGAAAAAGTTAAACCGAATCGGAGGAGTTTATGGTTGATGTAGCTTTTGCCGCGGATGCTGCGGCTGGTGCAGGTGGGGCGCAAGGCTTGATGAGCTTCTTGCCGCTGGTGTTGATTTTTGTCGTGTTCTATTTTCTCCTGATCCGGCCCCAGCAGAAAAAGGCTAAGGAGCATCAGGAATTTATCGCCAATCTCAAGAAGGGCGACGAGGTTCTGACCAGCGGCGGCCTTCAGGGCAAGATCACCGGTCTGACCGACCGGGTGGCGACCCTTGAGATCGCCGATAATGTCCGGGTGAAGATTGCCAGGCCCTATATCCTGGGCTCGGTTGCGGCCATGGAAGGCGGGGAGAAAAAAGAGGGTGCGGCTTGCGGCATCGGCGGGAGCAAGGGCTGAGGTTGAGCTGGCCCTTCACCGGGTGTGAAGTGAAAGATGAGATTTTCGGCCTGCCTGGGTTTTCCGGGCAGGCCTTTTTTGTGCGCTGGTGCCCGTCAGCTATTCATAGTGGGTCCACATCCGGATGACTTTGACGGTCTGGATATCAGCCATGACTTGATACACCAACCTGTGCTGGATGTTGATCCTGCGGGAACATGCACCGGAAAGATCGCCGATGAGTTTTTCGTATGGCGGAGGGTTTTTGTAGGGATTTTCTTTGAGGAGTTCGAGCAGCCGCTCGGCTTGCGGTTTCAGCCCTGATTGCGCGATCTTTTTTGCATCCTTTTGAGCCTGTTTGGTAAAAACCAGACGCCAGCTCACCATTCAAGCTTCTCGCTGCACTCTTCAATGGGGCTCTTGAGTCCGTCCTGAATCGATTCGCGCATGCCAGGGATTGCGGTGAGGTACAAGGTTTCCTGGATTGCCCGCCAATCATCTTCCGAGACAAGAAACGCGGAATGCCGCTTGCCCACAATCTGAATTGGGTCATGGGATTCGGCTACGTCATCAACAAGGCTATACAGGCATTTTCTTGCCTCTGTTGCTGAAAGTGTTGTCATTGTCAGCCCTCCTTTCGTACGCTAAATCGTACGTCTTGAAGAGTTCTTTGTCAAGCGGTTTTCCTGCCAGTTTCGATGCTCATCCTTGTTCGTGCCCCAGGTCATGATGCATTGTTTTAATGCAGCGGTCCATCACCACCACCAGCCCCGCAGCCTTCGCGGTCCATGCCGCCTCGGCGTGGCTCACCCCTTCCTGCATCCAGACCGCCTTGGCGCCGATGGCAATGGCCTCGGCCACGATGGGCGGCACGTCCTCGGAGCGGCGGAAGATGTTCACGATATCCACCGGGGTGGGAATCGCGGCAAGATCTGGGTAGCAGGGCAGGCCGAGGATTTCTTCCTGACCAGGATTGACCGGGATCACGGTGTAGCCAGCCTCGATCAAGTAGCGGGCCACCATGTTGCTGGGCCGGGATTCCTTGGGGGAGAGGCCGACCACCGCGATGGTCTTGGCCGTGGTCAGCAGCCTGTTTATGGCCGGGAGGTCGTCAAGGAGCATGGGGTATCTCTGGCTATGGTTTTGTGATTCTGCAAATCTGCATGATAAAGCCGGAAAAAGGTATTATATTGTTTTTTTCAAGGCAGCACAGTTAAAAAAAGAGACGAAAGAGGCGGGTTATGTGTCAGATGCGCGTCATTCTGGAGCAGGACGGCAACGAGGCGGTGGTGGCGGAAAGCGCCTCGCTGCTTGAGGTCAGTGAGGACGGCATCCGGATCAGCACCCTGTTTGAAGAGCCGCAATTCATCCCTGGCGCCGCAGTCCGGGCCATTGACTTTTTAAACGGCAGGGTAACCGTGACCCGGAAAGGAGCTAAGGCCTGAGATGGACCAGAAATCAACGAAGGAAAAGCTGCAGATTCTTTTGCCCCACTGGATTGAGCATAACCACAACCATGAGGCCGAGTTCAAGAAATGGACGGATTTGGTGCGGAGCGAAGGGCAGGGTACGCTGGCGGAGCTTTTGGATAAGGCCGTGGCCAGCATGGCCGAAACCGATGCCATCCTGAAAAAGGTGCTGGCGGAAGTCGGCGGCCCAGGCGAAGGGCATCACCATCATCATCACCATTACGATTGATTCCGCTTTGCCATAGGGGGCTCTCTCAGAACGGGCCCCATTCGAAAAACGAAACTGTGGCAAAGTAAAAACACCCTCCCCCCGAGACGCTTTTTCCGTTACTGGCCGGAACCAACGGAATACCCAGCTGCCAAAAAAAATGGACAAATTGCTCAGCGGGTTACCGCCTCGAGTGGTCCCTGTCGTCGCGGTTGCCTCTGCCGGCATTGTCCGATTGGCCAGTTTTGCTGCGCTCAAGCCGTTCACGTTCCTGTTCATCCAGGGCAGCCTTTTCACGCTCCTTCTTTTTGAGTTCGGCCAGTTCCTGTTCTTGGCGATCGCGGTCGATTTTGGCCCGCTGCTCTTTCTGGTCGCGTTCAAGCCTTTCCCGCGCCTGCTCGGCGCGTTCCTGTTCTTGGCGATCGCGGTTGATGTTGCCCCGCTGCTCTTTCAGGTTGCGCTCAGTCCGTTCCCGCGCCTGCTCGGCGCGTTCCCGTTCTTGGCGATCGCGGTCGATTTTGGCCCGCTGCTCTTTCAGTTCGCGTTCAATCCGTTCGCGCTCCTGTTCCGCGCGTTCCCTTTCATGGCGATCACGGTCGATTTTTGTCTGGATATCCTCGCGCCTTCCTTGGTCAATATTGGTGCGGTCGCCATCCCGTTGATTACGATCCCCTTCCTGGTGTTTAGGAAAGCCCTGGGGGACGTGCCGCCAGCGGCCAGGTTGCGAGATCCACCGGTCTTGTCTGACAAATATCGGCCGGTTATGCGCATCAATGTAAATATAGCGGCGGTGCCAATCGAAATAGCTCCAAGTGCCGAAGTCGAAACCGAAATACATGCCGGGCCAGTATGAGATGCCGCGCCGGATGGTTACCCCGGAAGGTCTCCAGTAATAAGGGGGATATGCGGGATACCACCACGGGCCGTAGATATAGAAGGGGTCGTAGTACGGCACATAGATAACCTTGGGGTCAGCCGGGACGATAATGATCGTCTCCTTTTCCGTGATGACCTTATGTTGGGAGGTGGTGGAGAGATTCCCTTGGGCATGGGCTTTGGCCCGCAGTTCCTGGATCATGTCCATAACTTCTGCTTCTTGAGCGAGAAATGCGTTGCCGAGTTTGGTGGTCTCAGTAATCCGTTCGCTCATCAAGGCCAGGATTGGCGGGAAGTGACAGATCGCCGTGACGCTGGGACTCCAGTTTTTGTCCAAAAGCGCCGTATCAAGGGGCCTGCCCATCAGATCCGGATTTTTCTTGAGCCAACGGTCGGCCTCGACAATTTCAATGGGATAGGTCGATGCCATTAGGATCTGGGACAGAACCGCATCGGGATAGAGGGCGATGGGCGCCAGCATCTGGGTGAGTTCCTCCCGGCTGTATTTTTCAGAGTCCTCCATGGAACCGCTGTCCTGGGCTTGAGCAAGCTGCGGTGGCAAAGCAAGGCAGAAAACAAAGAAAGGAATGATGAATAGTCCGAGGATGAAATGGAAAATGGTCGATGCTTTCATGACTACTTCCTCAAAAGTAAAGGGAGGCCGTTTTTGATTGCGAAAGGGAAACGAAGGGCAGTCAACATTGTTTGAGGCATAGAGAAAGTATCACGGTGTCATCTCCCAAGTGTCAATTGGCAAGCCGAAATGCTGAATGGAGCTGTTTAACCTGATCCATAATGGACAGGAGAAACTACTATAGTTCATAATAGCGATTTTTTGAATTTCTTTCATCCGGCTGGGTCTGCATTGGTCAGAATCAGGATGGCAAAAGCCGCATATGCTCTTGCCAAGTTTTACCCGGCATCACCATAAACGAAAAAAGGGCTTAGAGGAAAACCTCTAAGCCCTTGCTATTTCTGGTGCGCCCGGCACGATTCGAACGTGCGACCTGCGGATTCGTAGTCCGACACTCTATCCAGCTGAGCTACGGGCGCAT
>JAZDIS010000513.1:0-7191 GCA_043804705.1 Pseudomonadota bacterium
ACAGCGCCGATGTCTGGGCGAATCAGGAGTGCTTTCTCCTTGATCGCGAAACCGGGCAGCCAACCCATGTGGCAGGCGTTCCCCCCGATTATTTCAGCGAAACCGGGCAGCGCTGGGGAAATCCGCTCTTCAAATGGTACAGTCACCGGGGGAAAATGAATGAACCCCTGCTCGACTGGTGGGGGCAGCGATTCCGGCATATCTGCCGGACGGTGGATGTCGTCCGCATCGATCATTTTCGCGGGTTTGAGGCATACTGGCAGATCCCGTTCTCGGAGGAGACCGCAGTCAATGGAGAATGGGTCAAGGGGCCTGGCCTGGCATTTTTTTCCGAGATGAAAAAACATCTGGGTGAGCTGCCGATCATCGCCGAAGATCTGGGGGTCATCACCCCGGAGGTTGAGCTGCTCCGGGACACCTTCGGCTTTCCGGGGATGAAGGTGCTGCAGTTTGCCTTTGATTCCGACGAACGCAACGCCTATCTGCCCCATAACTACACCACGGTAAATTGTGTCGTCTATACCGGCACCCATGATAATGATACGACCCTGGGCTGGTACTTCAGTGATACGGTCATGCAGGCCAGTAAGGCCAAGGCCTTGCGTTATGCCCACAGCCAGGGGGGCAGCCCCGTGTATTGGGATTTTATCCGCATGGCCTATGGTTCGGTGGCCAATTTGGTTATTGTGCCGCTCCAGGATGTTCTTGGGTTTGGCAGCGATTGCCGGATGAATATTCCCGGCACCTCGCAGGGGAACTGGCGCTGGCGTTGCGCGGCCAGATTTTTGAATGACGAGACGGCACGGGCGTTGCGGGACGAGGTTTTGTTTTACAACAGGTTGCCGACCCCTCCTGTTGGTTCTTGTGCAAGGGAAAAATGATATGAAGGTTCTGGCCTTGAGCGGGAGTCCGCGAAGAAAAGGAAATACCGAGACCCTGCTTCGCGGTGTTCTGAAAGGGGTTGAGGCGGCGGGTGGCGAGGTCGAGGTAATCCGCCTGTATGATCTGCGGATTCAACCCTGTATCGGTTGCGGTGGCTGCGATAAAGCCGGGGAATGCGTGCTGGAAGATGACATGCAGGGGTTGTATCCAAAGATCCTCGCCTCGCAGCGGGTGATTCTTGCCTCCCCCATCTATTTTTACGGAATTACCGCCCAGGCCAAGGCCTTTGTTGATCGCTGTCAGGCCCTGTGGAACAGGAAGCGTCTGCAGACGGAAAAAGGGGAGTGGCGCAAGGATCCCGGCCGCAAGGGTTTTCTGGTGGCGGTGGCCGCCACCCACGGGGAACGGGTTTTTGATGGGGCGATTCTTACAGCCAAGTATGCCTTTGACGCCATGGGTATGGTGTATGGCGGGGAGTTTGTGGTAAAGGGCATGGATGGCCGGGGAGACATGGCAAAGGATGCGGCCACCCTGGCGCGGGCGGAAGAGGCTGGGAGAAAATTTATGGATTGAAACAGGATGGTTGCGAGTTTTCTCCCTTTCTGGAGGGCGGAGGAGAGGAATAAAAGATTGACAAACTCCCTCCCATCATTTAGATAATGGCGCACAGCATGGCCCCTTCGTCTAGCGGTCTAGGACGCTGGCCTCTCACGCCGGTAACACGGGTTCGAGTCCCGTAGGGGTCACCAAGTGAGAAATCAAGGGAAACCAAGCATAATCGCTTGGTTTCCCTTTTTCTTTTTTGTGGCTGTTGTATGGTAAATAATGGCAAAATAATGATGAAATATAACTTGCGAATGGTAATATAATGGTGATTTCTATTTGCCTAAATTACCGCTTGCCAATGTTTATAGCAGCAAGATCCCTCGCCACCAATTGAGTATCACTATCACCGAGTTTCTGGAACGCCACATGAGAAGATTCAAGTATGAAATATCCGAAGGGATCAACCCGGATTGTATCTGGGTGTGCGGGTCCTGTAAAAAAAAATAACAGCGAAAAAATTCTTTTGAAAAAATGGAAGCTCGTTGAGCATCGCAATGATGGGAAACTTCCATGTGGGCTGTGTCTTCCTGCTGAATCCGTTGAGGAGTAATGCAGGCAGATGCGAGGGTTTCCCCGCCCCCGCATCAAGAACGATCTTCCTGAGCAGAAAGCTGAATTCGGCGATCAGTCGGAGCCGCAGCGAAGGCGGGAGAGAGCCTCGGTAAAGTCGAATCTGTCATCGTGCTCGCCGACATGGCAGCGCAGGCAAGTGTTCATGGTCGGCTGACCAGCCTTGGCGGTCAATGGCTGAAGGGTATGGGCTCGGGCCGGACCATGGCAGGATTCGCAGCCGACCTGACGCAGGTCATGGGCAAGGGCGAGCATTTCTTGTCCTGTCTGGGCGGCGGGGCCGGTGATGTGGCAGGGCAGGCACTGCACATTGAACTGCTGGCCCTTTTTCTCCAAGGTGTCATAGGCCGTTGCATGTTGGGTGCCGCGCCATTTGGCAAACTGCGGGGCATGACAGCTGGTGCAGGCGGTGCTGCCGGCGTAATTTCCCGAAGCCCTCTCCTGGTGCTGCTTACCAATCTCTGAAATTCTCGCCGTTGCCGCCGCCTTGCCGATCCGGTTCACCTCGCTGGTGGTTGCATCGACAATGGCCCGGATCGCCGGGTCGTCGGGAAGTTCCTTGCGCATGGCCTCAAAATGGTTGCTGTACGAGGAAAATTGCGAGCGGTTTTCCTCCCGTGCGTTCTGCCCGGCGGTGAGACGGACAATCTCTTCTTCCAGCAGGCGTTGTTTGGTAAGCATGTTGTTATAGGCTTCAAGCGCTTGGGGTTGGTCCTTTAAGGCCTGTTCCGGGTCGCCCTGCTTGCGATACCGGTTGATCTGCCACCCCAGGCGGTCCATTTCGTTTTTCTTGTCTGCCAGCAGATTTCCAGAGCCGGTCTCTTCCCATCTTTTGTTCTGTTTGTTCCAATGTACCTCCAGAATGCCCACTGATTTGCCTTGGGCTTCCACCTGGGTAATCAGGGTGTTGTTAACCCGTTCCGGGGGGATGTTTCCATGGGTGTTTCCTCCTTGGAGAATCAGATGTATCTCAGGTTGGCTCTCCGCGATCTTCCGATTTATTGCTGCCGGAAAGCTGGAAAGCAGAATGGTCATATCAGCCCGTCCACGCAGCTGGGCGAGTTCTTTGGGTAAAATCTCTTCCCATGGGGCAATGACCGCGTTGTCCTTTTCCGTCAGGAGCGAGTCGAGCCCTTGGGCGGTGAGGCCGATGACCGCGATGCGCAGACCTCCTGCCGTGATCAGGGTGTGCGGTTTGAACCAGGGCTTGCCCTCGGTGCGGCGGAGCAGATTGGCACTCAGCCAGGGGAAGCTTGATTTTTTCCGGGCAGCGAGGAGGAAGGGGAGGCCTGCCGCGAGATCCTGTCTGCCGACGCCAACTGCGGCAAAGGACATTTTGCTGTATGCCGCGATAATTCCCTGTGCCGTAACAACGAGCTGTTCGCGATGATCCGGCGGTAATTTTTCATCCTTGAAAAGCAGGGCTCCGCTGTCCAGGGCAAGCACCGCAGATTTTTTTCCCCGCACTACTTCAAGATGCTGCGCTTTCTTGGGCAGACCGCCCAACTGGTTGCTTTGTCAGCCGCACGGCTCCGTTTCTCCCCGCACATCATTGGAAAAGAAGATGGTCAGTTCGTGTTGCGCCCCAATCTGCTGGCCGTGGTTAACCGGCGGGTTTGCCGCGATTCCTGATGTGGGTGCGGTTATGCTGAGCAGGGCAATAAAGAAAAACAGCAGAAAGGTAGCCTGTTTATTCATCGTGGTCATGCGCTCCTGATCTGGTAATTGCCTGAAAGAGAATCAGGCTGGTTGTTTTTTTCGATCCCGCAGCAGTTGGCGCCATTTTCCCAGCCGATCCCGGATGATCGCTTCATACCCCCGGTTGGCGGGCTGATAATAGATTTTTCCTTCAAGTTGGCCAGGCAAATGGTGCTGATCCACCAGGGCATGGGGGGCGTCATGGGCATACTGGTAGCCATGGCCGTAGCCGAGATCCTTCATCAGCGCGGTTGGCGCATTGCGGAGATGGAGGGGTACGGGCAGGCTGCCGGTGTGTCTGATGTCGTGCATCACCGCGTTGTAGGCCACATAGACGGCGTTGCTCTTGGGGGCGGTGGCAAGATAGGTGACGGCCTGGGCCAGGGCCACTTCGCCTTCCGGGCTGCCCAGGGTTTGGTAGGAGTTTCTGGCGTTGATGGCAACCGTGAGGGCCTGTGGGTCCGCGTTGCCGATGTCTTCCGAGGCGAAACGGATCAGGCGGCGGACCACGTACAGGGGTTCTTCCCCGGCGGAGAGCATCCGGCACAGCCAGTACAGAGACCCGTCCGGGTCGCTGTCCCGCAGACTTTTGTGCAGGGCCGAAATCAGATTGTAATGCTCCTCGCCGTCCGCATCATAGCGCAGGCTTCTGCGCTGGATGGCTTCTTCCACCGTGGCCAGGGTTATTTGCCGTGTGCCCGCGGCATCCGGTTCGGCGAGATTGGCGGCGATTTCCAGACTGTTCAGCAGGCTGCGGGCATCGCCGTCCGCAATCCTGGCCAGATGGGCGGCAGCCTCCGGCTCCAGGGTAATCTGCCAGGAGCCCAACCCCTGTTCCGGGTCCGTGATGGCCCGCTGGAGAATGGTCTGCAAATCATCCGGGGTCAGTGGTTCAAGAACCAGAACTCTGCACCGGGAAAGAAGGGGGGCGATAACGTGGAAAGAGGGATTTTCGGTGGTTGCGCCGATGAGTGTCAGCAGTCCGCTTTCCACATGGGGGAGAAAGGCGTCCTGTTGGCTTTTGTTGAAACGGTGGATTTCGTCCACGAAAACGATGGTGGCGGTGCTGCGCTCTTCTTTGGCGGTTTGGGCCTGGATTACTATTTCCCGGATCTCCTTGACCCCAGAAAGCACTGCGGAAAAAAAGGCAAAATCAGCCCCGGTTGTTTGGGAAAGAATCCGGGCCAGGGTGGTTTTGCCGGTGCCTGGCGGGCCCCAGAGCAGCAGGGAGGGCAGATATCGCTGCTGGATGAGCCGCCGAAGAATCTTGTCTTCGCCCAGCAGCTGCCTTTGTCCGACAAAATCATCTATTGTTTGTGGACGCAGGCGTTCTGCCAAAGGGGGGGTGTGTTGGGCAGATTGTCGGGCCATGACTCTTTATCTGGCTGTTGGAGGAGATGATTGAAATGATTTTAGAAAAAATAGTATGCCAGGAATTTGCAGGAATGTCATCAGTTGATCACGCGGAAGGGCAGGGAGGGAGTAAACTCGCGGATTTTTTAGGCCAGCAGGGCGGCAAGACGGTCGGCCAGGCGTTCCGCCGAAAAGACCAGGGATTCCAGATCGAGAAAATTCAAAACGTGGCGGTCGAAAAGAATTTTAACCCTGGCGGGAAATCCGTCTTCTGGTTCCTCCTCCCAGTAGGCAAGATATTGCGGAATTCTGGGCAGGACCGGGATGATGCAGCCGAGCGTGGCGGATGGCGCGGGGGGCGCTACGCCTCCTAACCGGTTGCACGCCGAAAGGATCGTCTCGACAGGAAGAGGAGTGAAAAGTTCCGCCAATCTGTTTTCGCAATAGGTGGCAAGGGTTCTTACCTTGGAGATGGAGTTGGGCAGGGTTTCCAGTCCGATCCAGTCCAAGGCGGGGTCCGCGCCGCCCTGGGAATGAATGTAGTTGTAGATCAGGATCTGGTCCCTGGGGTCATCCGGGGTATGACCGTCGAGGAGGATTCCCTGTCTGCTCAAAAGCACCTCTTGGCCCAGAAAGGGAAAGGAGAGGGTTTGCTGGTCCTCGCCACAGAGGGTGGCGCCGAGTGGGGCGGCAATACGGGCGAAGTCCAGGCCGGAAATCTTGTCTTTAAGGTGTTCGACAAGGGCGAGATCGCGTTGTCCGGAAAGTTCCTCCAGAGCGGGTCCTTGTTCTGGCACAATATTCAGGCCGGAGGTGTCAAGATAAGGGCACTTGCCAAAGGCTTCGCCACTTTTTGCGACCGCTGCGGAAAAGGCGAGGCAGGTCGGGTAACCGCATTGAGCGCAATTGGTCTTTGGGGTTCGCCGGACAATCTCGAAGGGAGTCATGGGATCCAAGTTACTTATGTTTTTTGTGGCAGGCGTTAGTGAGGGCGTTCACATCCGCGGCATATCCCAGGGCCTTGGGTATATCTCCCTTGCGGGCACAGGTCAAGGCTTCACGCAGGATCGAGAAACAGGCAAGCCAGTCTTCGTGCCAGGCCGGTTCCGAGAAGACGGTATAGTTCTCAAAGGCGGTAACAAGGGATTTCTCCTCGGCAGGGGTGGGAGCCTGGCCTTGTTCAAGATTTCGGTAAACGCTTTTCCAGAGGCGGGTAATCTCTTTCTTCATTTTTTTCCCCTCCGGCGGTCGCCCCTGCAATCGCAAGCCCTTGTCACCTTTGTTTTCATGTTTTTTTTCCGACATCGCATCTCTCTTTAATAAAAAATTACCAGGGCAGTGATGTTGTCGCGTCCGCCTTGCTCATTGGCGGCGGCGACCAGGTTTTCGCTGGCTTTTTCCGGGGTTGGGGCATTGAGAAGGATTTGCTCAATCCGGATGTGGTCAACCATGTTCCATAGACCATCGGAACAGAGAAGCACCCTGCTTTTCGGTTGTAAAATGTTTTTGTGGTATTCCGGACCATCGTGGGAGTGGAAGCCGATGGCTCTCGTTACCACATGGCGCGGGATCTGGATTTTATTGTTGTCGGCATCGGTTCTGTGGATGTATGTCACAGTGGTATGATCGGTGGTGATCTGTTTCAGGCTGCCATTTTCCGAGAAATAACAGCGTGCATCTCCGACGTGGCAGGTGTGGAGGCGGTTTTCGTCAAGAAGGCAGGCAACCATGGTGCAGCCCATGCCCTGCATGGTCTCATCGGCGGCGGCTTTGGCCATTACAGTCTGGTTGGCATGAGCGAAAGCCGCCAGCATACTTTGGTGAATTTCATGGTCGTTGCCTCGGATTTCCCGGATTTTTTCCTCCGAGAGGAATTCGAGCAGGGATTCGATGGCCAGGCGGCTGGCGACCTCGCCCGCATTATGGCCCCCCATGCCATCGGCGACCACGAAAAGACGCCGGTTGCGCAGAGAGCAAAAGCTGTCTTCGTTATGGTCGCGGACCATTCCGGTGTCCGTGCGTCCAAAAAAGGAAATGGCTCTGGGCTCGCTTTTGCAGATTTTTTTTAAAAAACCGAACATC
>JAZDIS010000514.1:0-9146 GCA_043804705.1 Pseudomonadota bacterium
ACGATGACCAGCTCCACCAGGGTGAAGCCGCCTTGTTTCCCGCCGCGCTGTTTCATGTCTTGTCTGCTCATTTCAGATATTGCAGGCCACGGCCACGAAGTTGAATATCTCCCCGAGGGGCGAGGTGATGGTCACTACCACCAGCTTGGTGTCGGTGGTGACCGCAGCGGCAGTGGTGGTTTGATCGATGGGGGTGGCGTTGCTGGCGATGTAGGTCACCGTCACCTGGCGCTGGTAGTTGGTCAAAGTAAAGGGGGCACCGTTTTGGTCCGTGAAGTTGCCGGCCTCATTGACGCCGTTGTAGTCGTCCACATCATCGAAGTCGATCCTGGCCTCCGCCCCGTCCAGTCCTAATGTGGCTATTGGCGTGGCTACGGTAACGCAGGCGTCGATGAGCGTCGGCCGTACAGTTTGATTGGGGCTTTCGCCGTTGCAGATCGGCCCGCCGCCCACCGGGGTATTTTCATCCCACCGCTTGGCCATGATTTCGTCCATCATGGCCTGTCCCAGGGAAATGGCCCGTTCCCGGATCACCGGGTCGGGGCTGTGGGTGATGGCGTTGAGAAAGGGCGCCAGGATTCCGGCCACCGCGCCGAGGAGGAGAATGGTGATGACGATCTCGACCAGGGTGAAGCCCCGGCTCGCGCCTCTGGTATGTCTCAATAAAGGATGTTTCATGGCGAATCAACATACCCGGTTTCTTGGACAACGGTCACGGTTCTTGTCCCGTTGATGGTGAAAACCGTGTTTGCCGCCAGGGGGATTCCGGTGCCGGGGTTGATCGGTTCGCCAAGGGCGTTAAAATAGACGGCGGTATTGGAGATGGTGGTGGTGTCGTCGTTATTCAGGGCGCGGCCCCGGTATTCTTCTTCCGCGCATCTGTCCGGATTGGCGGCCTCGGTAGCGGTTGGAGGCAGGCAGTCGGCGTCCTGGCGTTGAATGGTATAGAGGTTGCCGGTTGCCGCAATCCCCCAGGCGGTTCCGGGAGCCGTTTCACTGTACTGCCGGGTCATGGCCTTGTGCTGGGCATAGCGCACCGCCTGCCGGAACTCTTTTACCGCCGCCTCATCCTCCATGCCGGCGGGCCAGCGCACATAGGCGGTCACCGACAGGATGCCGAGGATGACAATGATCATGATCAGCTCCACCAAGGTGAAACCCTGCGGGCGGCTTATTCTGTATAGACAAGGGTGTATTGTCATGGCTTCAGCGAACGACCTCCCGCCAGTTGATGATCCGGTCGTTGCCGCGATAGATGCCGAAGTTGGCCCGGGCGAACGGGTTTTCGTTGAAATCGTTGCCGGCCCCATCCCATTCATAAAGCAGCCAGGGCAGGGTCGCGGCGATCAGAGCGGTCACCTGCGTATTGCCGATGTTTCCGGCCCCGGGCGGGCTGAATCTCAGGTTGATCAGGCCTGCGGCAGCAGTGGTGACGGGGATGGTCAGGTTTGTCGCGGCCGCGCCGTTGATCAGGATGGTGCCGTCAGTCTGATTGACTTCCAGGGTGTTGTCAAGCTGGTAGACGGCGATGCCCCCCGGGTTGGTGCAGCTGTCCTGAGCGTTGAGCGCGAAGGCCGTGCCGTTGTAGTATTCCAGGCGTGCGGACATGGTAACCGGTTCGGTCTCCGGGCCGAAGGCATTGGCGAGCCGTAACCGGCCATAACGCATGCGCAGCGGGCTTCCGGAAAATTTCCTGTGGATGAGGTTGGGGCCGCCTGCTGCCGCAGGGTCCATGTCCGCGTCGCTGACCTTGGGCGAGGTCGACACATCGCTGTCGGCCACAGTGAGGCCGAGATCGAGGGCATCGAAGGGGCCCCAGCTGGTGTCAGGGGTGGTTGCTGTTGGACGCCTGAATGCAGCTCCGGTGTCGTTTCCGGTCAGGGTGTACACGCCGCCTAACCAGCTGCCGGACAGGGCAGGATATGTCCCTGCACTGTAAAAGGCAAGACGCGCGGAGAGATCGGTTCCGTTGTCCGCATTTTCGGCGCCGAAGCTCACCGTGCCGGGGGCATAGGCACCGGCGTAATTCATGGTTGCCGTATCTCCGGCATTCCTGGCTTCGACCACCTCGGCCTTGGCAATGTCCCCGGTCCTGAACAAGGTGAAGGGCTGCCCCATGTAGGTGAAGCTCCCGGCAGGACATCCATTGGCAACCGCCCCTACCACGGTGAAATGATGGGGCACGAAGCGGCCGAACGGCCCTGCCGCAGTCGAGCCGAACATGCAGCCGTACCTGCCGTTGACCACCGGCCCGTTGTTGAAATTGGAGGTACATTCCGGCAGGGGTTTGTTTGCGTCCACGGCGGTGAAACCGTCATCGTATACCGCGTATTGCCCGAGGCTGAAGTTGCCCACCTCGGAGTAGGTGAAGCCGGCGGCCATTGCCACGCCCGTAGCCTTGCTCGCGTTGGGAAAGGTCACCGCTCCGAAAAGACCGAGATTCGGGAGGGCCGAGGAGAGCAGATTGCCATTGATTTTGGGCATCCCATCGTAGCCGGACAAGGCCGTGGCGGTCAGGGAGAAGGTGTCCAGGCCGGCTCGGAACACGGGAGTGCCGCTGCTACCGGTCTGATTGGCGGTGCTGGTTACGGTAAATGCTTGCGGGCGAATGGCGAAGTTGTCCGAGGAGCAGGAATACTGGTTGGTCGCATAGGTGACTCTGATTCTGGCCTCGCGAACCGCGTTGCCATAGCCGAAGGCGAAGGACTTGCGCTGGTTCGCCGTAAAAGCAGAGGGTACGGCGGTGGTGGAATCCGCAAGGGAGACATAGCCGCTGCAGACGCCGCTGCTTGCGTCCACGATCTCCACTTTGTTGACGGTCTGCGCAACGCCGCTCAGGGAGAGAACATCCAGATTGAAGGAGGTTCCGGTGAGTTTGGTGTAGATGGGGGTATAGGCTGCGGCGCCTGTTTCGATGACATCAAAGGTGCAGGCGCTGAAGGTCAGGGCGCAGGTCTCGGTTGCGCCGTTGAAACAGCGTGTCGCACTGCTCGCCGTCGGCGTAGTGGAGGTTGTGCCCAGGGTTACCGTGCCAGCGGTGGTCCTGCTCAGGGACAGCGTGGTCTGTCCGCCGCTGAAGGTCACCGGGTCGGCGGACCAGGTGGCGACGTTGCTCAGGTCTACCTCCACGCTGTCCAGATACAGCGAGGTGCAGGCTGCATTCGCGCAGGCCTTCACCGTGATCGAGGCGGGGTTGCTGCTTCCGGTGCAAGCCTGGCCGTCATGCTCAAGCCGGATGTGATGGAGGGTCGGTATTACCTGCCCCTGGGTTGTGCAAACCGTCAGGCTGTCGAATTCATGGATGTTGGTGGCGCCGCCGCTTGCCCCGGTAAAGGAAAAATACCAGTTGGCCGGGACCGGATCCTGGCTGTAGCCGGCGTCCTTGACATCAAGCGGGGTGCAGCCGCTGGTTTGGCCGGGAGCGCAGCCGAGCACGGTGGTGTAGCTGGTTCCGCCTCCGGTGGTGTCTCGTTCCACGCTTACCCAGGCGTGGATACTGTCGGTGTGATCGACGGTGATCCGGTAGCGGTGGGGAGGGCTGGCTGCGCCGTTGTTGTCAATGATCGGGGTCAATGAGCCGGTGCCGATCAGATAGCGGTATCCGGACATGCCGGAGCCGGAACCGCGAATGGCCACGGAATCGGGGACCATAGTCGCAAAACCGCCGACCCTGCCCTCCGTATTGGTTGAGTAGTTGCCAAATTCGTCAAGGGCGATTCCCAACCAGCCCCCGGCGAATCCTGGGCAGCCTCCGATGACCGTACAGTCGGAAACCGGGGTCTGGCCCTTCTGGGCATAGCCCAGGGAGCCGCCGAATGCCCCGGCCACAGGGGGAATCGAAGCGTTGGAGAGAATAATGGCGATGCCGTCGGCGCCGGTACCGCCATAGGCATAGTGATCGAACTCGGCCGTGACCTTGTTTCCTGCGCCGGGGAAGATCCGGCCCAGGGTCGCCCAGGTCGCGGCCGCAGGACTCGTATCCGTGAGGCGCAGACGGCTGCCGGTGATCTGCGGAGTGTATGTGCCCCCCTGTCGGCCCACCGACCAGTTGGGGCTGAGGGCGCCGTCGAAGTTGTCGGTGAAGCAAAGGTTGAACGGTCTCAGGGCCAGAGTCTGGGAAGCGCCCTCATCGCCGTTGCCAGAAGCTGTCGCCACCTTGGTTCCGGTGGCGCCGGTGCTGCTCAGCAGCAGGTAATTCATCCCCAGCGATACGCCGTTGGCACCGGTGGCGGCCTCTGAATATTTATCAACGGCTTCGGTCATCCCGCCGGGCGGTGTCCAGGTGCCGGAGCTTTGGTACTCATGCACCGTGATCAGCATGTCATCTGTGCTGGCAGTTATGCTCGGAGCGGTATGATTCACGGCGGTGTCGCCATCTTCCGCAAGGCTGGCGGAAGAAACGATCGGGCTGTTGGTGTCTACCCCGGAAAAGGTGGTGATGCCGCCTACGGCGCCTGAGTGGTTGGCGGAAAAACTCCAGGTGTAGTCAGCGGTTTCGCTGCCGGTTGCTGTTTTGTAATAGGTTATAAGATGGCTGCCCGCATCCTGGGGCTGCTCGGTGTCTTGGACGATGGTCCAGCCGGAGGGGGGGGTGATGCCCACGGTGTCGGGGGTCACCGCGATGGCGGCCACCATGACATCGTCGGCGACAGTGCCTGCCGGTTTGTTGATGGTCAGTCCGTTCGCGTTCGCTGCAGGCCTGACGGCAAATAGCACCCCGTGATTCGGATCGTTGCCGTTTCCGGAAAGATCCATGTTGAGAAAGGGTCCTTTGCTGCCGGTGGTTGCATCGATCCGGTAGTTGAGAGAGAATCCCGCATCGTCGCCGCTGTTGTCGCCAACATCGTAGATCTGGGTGAAGGAGCCGTTCTGGCTCACGGTGCGATCATCGGCGACAAAAGTGGCAAGGACCAGCATCGAGTTGGCCACGCTGATCGTCTGGGTGCCGGTGTCCACGTCGCCGGCGTTTGTGTAGGCCCAGTTGCCTGAGGGCAGGGGCTGGGTCTCCAGCGGTTGTGCGGTGTCCACGTTGCCGAAACGGGTGATGGTTGCCATGAATTGGTTGCAGGTGTCGGCTTGGTTGACGGTGTTCGGGTCGGTGCCGGTGGCGCTGCGCCAGAAAAGAAACACCTGATAGTTCGTGCCGACGACATTATCCGAAAACAGGCTGTTCCAACCGGACATGGTCACCGTGGCGGCGTTTCGCCGGGCAATGACCTGGGCGACCAGGAGGTCGCCGATGCTGCCGTCCGGAATTGCGGGGGTGATGTCCCCGCAGCTGGTGCGTTCGTCGCGGGCACCGTTGGTGACGGTGATGCCGCCGCCGGCGGCGCTGGCGGCGGAGGTGGCGGCACGAGAGGCAACGGCGGCAAGGGCCGGCTGGGTGAAGAACAGGGTCACGGCGAACAGCAGCAGTCCGCCCAATAACTTTCGGGAGGTCTGGTGAGAAGAGCAGCATTCAGGGGTGGTGCTGGGTTCGATCATTTTGTCCCATTCCGGCACCTTCATACAGGCCAGGGTTGAGCTGTGTGAGGATGATACTTGGTTGCCGCCAGTGTACCTAAACGACCTGGCCACGTCAACGTGATGCTGGGGCAAGATAGGCGGTCATTCGAAGGGGGCGGGATCGGCTAAAGAGGCAACAAGCTCCTTCAGGGCGGTATAGGAGGTCTGGTTGAATATCTGCCGTCTGATTTCCGCCCCGCCCGGCACCCCCTTGAAATAGCGGCCCGCGTGGTTTTTGATCTGGGAAGGCGGGGTGTTGGGCTGGTGCTCTGCGATGAGGGCCAGATGGCGGTTCAGGGCCGCGAGTCTGAAGGCAAGCGAGGGGTTTTCCGGCGCAGCGGCGGAGAAGATCCAGGGCGCACCCAGGGCGGCCCGGCCGATCATCACCCCGTCGCAGCCGGTTTCCGCCAGCATCCGCAGCCCGTCGGCATGGGAGGTGATGTCGCCGTTGCCGATCACCGGGATGGAAACAGCCTGTTTCACCTGGCTGATGATCCGCCAGTCCGCCGTACCTGAAAAGCCGTCGCTCCAAGTCCGGGCGTGGACCGTGATTGCGGCAGCCCCGTTGTCCTCGGCCATTTTGGCGAAGTCGCAGGCAATGATGGCCTTGTGGTCCCAGCCGGAGCGGAATTTGACCGTCACAGGCAGAGAAGAATCTTGCACTACAGCCCGAATGATCTTCGCAGCCAGGGCGGGGAGTTTCATGAGGTAACAGCCCGCCCCCTTTTTGATGACCTTTCTCGCTGGACAGCCCATGTTGATATCGATGCAATCAATGGGGTAATCCGAAAGAATGGCCGCGGCCTCGCCCATGATCTCCGGCTCGCTGCCGAAGAGCTGCATGGCCACGGGGCGTTCAGCCGGTACGGTTCTAAGCAAGTCCAGGGTGTTCTGCTGCCGGTAATGGAGGCCGTGGCAGCTGATCATCTCCGAAAAGCAAAGAGAGGCGCCGAACTCCCGGCACTGCAGACGGAAGGCGAGATCGCTGTAACCGGCTAGTGGCGCGAGGATGAAGGGGTTGTCGAGGCGGAGGGTGCCGATGGCAAACATGGAGAAAGGCTCAAAGTGAAAGGAGCAAGATTACAGGACAGGATTTTTTTTCCCGGGGTCTGTAACCTTGCTCCTGGCGTAAGACCGTTTATAAAGTTTCTTCGACAGCCTTGATCACATTCCCGGTGGTAAAACCGAAGTAGGGGAACAGCTGCTCCGCCGGAGCGGATTCGCCAAAGCGGTCGATGCCGATAACCCGGCCCTTGGTGCCGACATAGCGGTACCAGCCGCCGGTGACCCCGGCCTCGATGGCGACCCTGGCCTGGACCGTATCCGGGAGCACGGACTGCCGGTATTCCTTGCTCTGGCTCTCGAAGCAATCGGTGCTGGGCATGGAAACCACGCGGATCTTTTTGCCCTTTGCGGTGAGCTCCTTGGCTGCCGCCACCGCAAGCTCGACCTCGGAGCCGGTGGCAATGAGGATGGCGTCCGGGGTTGAGCCGCCGCAATCGAGCAGGACATAGCCGCCCTTGGCGATGTCGGCCAGCTGTTCGCTGGTGCGGGGCTGGTGGGGCAGATTCTGCCGGGAAAGCAGCAGGCAGGTGGGGCCGGTGCTGCGTTCGATCGCAACCTTCCAGGCCATTGCCGTTTCCACTGCATCGCAGGGCCGCCAGACCCCCATGTTCGGAATCATCCTGAGCGTTGCTGCCTGCTCCACCGGCTGGTGGGTGGGGCCGTCCTCGCCCAGGCCGATGGAATCGTGGGTGAAGACATAAATGGAACGCTGTTTCATGAGCGCTGCCATGCGCAGGGCGTTGCGGGCGTATTCGGAAAAGATCAGAAAGGTGGCGGTGTAGGGGATGAAGCCGGCGTGCAGGGCGATGCCGTTGGCAATGGCACACATGCCGAACTCGCGGACCCCGTAATAGATATAGTTGCCGCCCGCATCCTTGTTGATGCCCTTGCTGCCGGCCCAGATGGTCAGATTGCTGCCAGCCAGGTCGGCCGAGCCGCCGAGAAATTCCGGGAGTAGCGGGCCGTAGCCGTTCAGGCAGTTCTGGGAGGCCTTGCGGGTTGCGACCTTCTCCGCCTTGGCGTTGACCCCGTCGATGTAGGCTCCGGCCTTTGCCTGCCAGTCTGCGGGGAGTGTGCCGGAAAGCCTGCGCTCAAGCTCGGCGCCAAGTTCCGGGTGCGCGGTTTTATAGGCGGCCATGCGGGTGTTCCATTCGGCCTCACGGGCAGCGCCCTTGTCCTTGGCGTTCCAGCCGGCATAGATCTCGGCCGGGATTTCAAAGGCGGGGTGGGGCCAGCCGATGGTCTCGCGAACCAGGGCGATCTCGGCGTCACCCAGGGGCGCGCCGTGGCAATCCTCCTTGCCCTGCTTGTTGGGGGAGCCCCAGCCGATCACGGTCTTGCAGCAGATGAGCGAAGGCCTGTCCGTAACACTCTTTGCCTCGGCAATGGCCTTTTTCACCGCCTCGCCGTCATGGCCGTCCACCCCCTCGATGACATGCCAGCCGTAGGCGCGAAAACGCATGGGGGTGTTGTCGGTGAACCAGCCCTCCACCTCGCCGTCGATGGAGATGCCGTTGTCATCGTAGAGAGCAGTGAGCTTGCCCAAACCCAGGGTGCCGGCCAGGGAGCAGGCTTCGTGGGAAATGCCCTCCATCATGCAGCCGTCGCCCAGGAAAACATAGGTATGATGGTCGATAATCGCGTGGCCTGGGCGGTTGAACTGGCCGGCCAGGGTTCTTTCCGCAATGGCCATGCCCACCGCGTTGGCAATGCCCTGGCCCAGGGGACCGGTGGTGGTTTCGATGCCGGGGGCGTAGCCGTACTCCGGATGGCCCGGGGTTTTGGCGTGCAGCTGACGGAAGTTTTTGATCTCCTCCATGGGCAGGTCGTAGCCGGTGAGGTGGAGCAGGGAGTAGAGCAGCATGGAGCCGTGGCCGTTACTGAGGACAAAGCGGTCGCGGTTGGCCCATTGGGGGTTGGCGGGATTATGGGTAAGAAAATCGTTCCACAGGACTTCGGCGATATCGGCCATGCCCATGGGCGCGCCGGGATGGCCTGATTTGGCTTTCTGGATAGCATCCATGCTCAGGGCGCGGATGGCATTGGCAAGTTCTCTGCGGGATGGCATGGGGATCTCCGATTTTTGGTTCTGAGGTGATGGGATTATTGGGGTAGGTATGCTTGGAAAATTTTTCTATATACCTTTCTCTGCGGGATATTGCCAATCATAATTAGCTGACAGCCGTCGGCTATCATTCCTCCCGGCCCTTGTTTTTTTCATGGCGGGAGATGGCGCTGTAGAGGCGGATGTATATCTGCTCGGACAGATTGTTCACCAGCGTTTCCCGTGCCTGTTTCTTGTGGGTATCGGTCTGCAGGGAATAGGTTTCCGTGAGGGCCAAGCCCTTGGTCTCCCAAGCCGGTTTGCCGGTGCGGGTGTCGGTGGCGGTGTAGTCAACGTTCAGGGTGGCAATGAGCGCCTGGGCGCGGTCTTTGGCATCGTAGGCCCGGCCGGTGTAACTCATCGTATTGATTCTGCCGTTCAAGACATAGTCGGCTTCCCCGGAGCTGTTGACCAGGATGTACTGTTTGCTCTGGCCGATGAAAAGGTGCTGAAATTCCTGGAAGGCAAACCG
>JAZDIS010000515.1:0-3042 GCA_043804705.1 Pseudomonadota bacterium
GGGCTTCAGGCGCCTTCAGCTCTTCCGGAATTTTGCTTGGGGCCTGGGGGCTTGGCGAGGCCGGCGGAGCACTGGGCAGTGGAGGATCGACCGGCATCTTTTTCACGGGCATGGCCGGGGCCGGGCTGGGTGGCGGCGTAACGGTGGCGGCGGTTTCGTTCTCCTGGGCGGGAGTATTCACCGTTGGCGTTGTCTGTATCGCCGGGAAAGAGCGAGCCCACAGGTTTTCCATCTGTTTGCGATCGTTTTCCAGGGGATCTTTTCTCTTGGGTGGTAAAGGGGTTTTGTCGCGGTACAGGGCGAGGAAGGCGTCAATATCCTCTTTGCTGCCCTTCTGGCGTTCTTTTTCCAGGATCGTTCCGGTCAGGTACGCCCCCTCAAGGTCTGTTTCCGACAGGATTGCTCCGGTGAGATCGGCTTTGTAGAGATCGGCTCCGGCGAGATTGGCCGCTGTAAGATCGGCCTGGCTGAGGTTTGCCCCTGCCAGGTCCGCGGTCTTGAGACTGGCGCCTTTAAGATTGGCTCCGCTCAGGTTGGCTCCGGTCAGGTTCGCCCGATTCAGATTGAGGCCGGCAAGATCGGCCCCGGCCAGGTTGCAGCCAGGGCAGGCGTTCCGGGAGATCAGGCGCTCAATCTCCGACTCGGTCCCCGATGGCATGGCCGCAGGTGCGGCAGGGTTCTTGGCAACCTCGGCAGGAGCTGGTTGCACCGGGGGGGGCGGGACGGGAGTCGTGGGGGCAGCCGGGGGCGGAGCCGCGGGAGATGTCTGCGCCTGTTTTGTTGTGTAAGGTTGGGAGGCGGGCGCGATCGGCTCGGTTTTCTCCTGAAGCGGGGAGGTGGCGGCAACCGGTTCCGGCAAGGGCTTTTTCGGCTCTTTCAGGGCGTTTTCCGGGGCGGTGTAAGTGCCACCTTCAAAAAATGCCCGATCACGGTTGCCGGAGGCGAGGGAGGCGTTTTTGAGATTGGCCCCCTTGAGAAAGGCGCCGGTGAGGTCCGCCTTGTAAAAATCAGCCTCCACCAGGTTGGCGTCGGTCAGGTTTGCCCCGGAAAGATCAACACCCTTGAGGTTTGCCCCTTCCAGATTGGCCCCGGCAAGGTTTGCCCTGGAGAGATTGGCCCGTTCCAGGAAGGCACCCGCCAGCTTTGCCCGGCGCAGATCAGCCCCGGAGAGATCGCATTCCACACAGCGGTTGGTGGCCAGCAGGGTTTCAAGGTCTTTAGCGGTGTAGGCGACGGCCTGGCGGGGTGAGGCCGTCAGACACAGAGAGCAGAAGAGCAGGGCGGCCACAGGTGTTTTTCTGTTTGAATATGCCAATGTTTCGTGATCCCCCGGCCATCTTCCCGATGGCACAATGTTTCCATCCTTCGCCAGAATCTGATTACAACCCCGTGCCGGACTTTGTCAAGTCAAGATGAGAACCCGTCCTGGCCGGCGGGATATCGCTGAGCGTGTATTTGCCGGTAACCGCGTATTTTTCCTGTTGGCCGTGAATTTTTCGCGCAAGCAGAGGGTGAATTTGTTGCAATCGTAAAAAGACGCGATTGCAACAGTTATTGCTTGGTAACTCTTTGATTTTATGTTACTGACATGTGGCCTTTTTTCATTTTGCGAGTTCGGCAACTTTTGGGAGATAGGTGTTTTTTGGGGATGTCTGAAATTTTTCACCAAAACAACGGGTTAGAGAGACGATGCTGGTTAAAGACATTCTAGAAAACAACCGGATTTCCTTCAGTTTTGAATTCTTCCCGCCCAAGGATGAGCCGGGCTGGGAAAATCTTTTTGCCAACATCTCCGACCTGATGCCCCTGAAACCCGCCTATGTCAGCGTGACATACGGGGCGGGCGGCTCGACCCGGGACCGGACCCACAAGCTCATCGTCAGGATTCAGCAGGAGACCAACCTCACCGTTGTCTCCCATCTCACCTGCGTCGGCTCAAACCGGGCGGAAACAGGGGAGATCCTCCGCAACTATGCCGCAAGCGGGGTGGAGAATATTCTGGCCCTGCGCGGCGATCCTCCCAAGGGCCAGACGGATTTTGTCCAGCCGCCTGATGGCTTTGCCTATGCCGCCGATCTGGTCGCCTTCATCAAAAAGAATTTTCCGCGGATGGGCGTGGGGGTGGCCGGTTTCCCGGAAGGGCATCCCGCTACCCCCAACCGGCTGCTGGAGATGGACTATCTCAAGGCCAAGGTTGACGCCGGTGCTGACTATATCGTGACCCAGCTCTTTTTCGACAACCGCGATTTTTATGATTTTCGTGACCGTTGCGGCCTGGCCGGCATTACGGTGCCCATCATTGCCGGACTCATGCCCATCACCACCAAGAGCGGGATGGTGCGGATGGCGGAGCTTGCCGCCGGGGCCAGGATTCCGGCCGCCTTGTTGCGTGCGCTGGATAGGGCGAGAAGCGATGAACAGGTGGAAAAGGTCGGGGTCCACTGGGCCACCGAGCAGGTCCGCGATCTGCTCGACAACGAGGTGCGGGGCATCCATTTTTACACCCTGAATCATTCCCGGCAGGCCCTGGATATTTACCGGGCCCTCGGCGTGGAGGATTCCATTCAACTGGGCGCCTGAGCCGGGGCTTCAGCCTTTTTCTTCCTGGGGCCGGCGGGGCCACCATTTGAAGATGCCGTAAACGGACAGCACCAGATAGACCGAGAAGAGAAAGGCCTCGGCCATCATGCCCTTAAGGGAAAAGCTGATGATCCAGCCGAGATTGGCGACGGTCCAGATTGCCCAGCCGGCTACGTGTTTCTGCAGGTTGAATAGGGTTCCCAGGATGCTGAGTCCGGTGAGGATCCATTCGTACATGACAAGTCCTTTGCCGCCGTTGCGCGGCTTTTGAAAAGAGAAAGCACGGTCGCCTCCCAGCTTAAAGCCAAAGAAGGGACTTAGGCAAGCACCATTCTTGAAAAAAGCATGAAGCCGTATCTGGTTTCGCGATAAACACTGAAATCTCATTGAGATAAAATCCCGGTCAGGGAGAAGACAAAAAGGAGAAAGATATGTCACAGGCCAAAAAAGGAGATAGCGTCA
>JAZDIS010000516.1:0-4743 GCA_043804705.1 Pseudomonadota bacterium
ACCAAAATCGCGGGAAGTAGCCCCGCCAGCCCGGAGAAGGGCAGCGAGCAGGAAACGGTTGCCGCCGATGATCTGGCCGGTCTCCGGGGTGTCCAGCGTATCGAGCAATTCGCTGCCCGTGCAGATGATGGCCAGTTCCGGGCGGGCAACAACGGAGACCCGGGCCAGGCCGCTTTCGGCCAGGAGCGGGAGGTGCTGGGCTTCGATCTTGGCCCCACCCCGGACAATGGTTTGCTTGGCGGCGAGGTCCGTGCCGCGGGCGCGAATGAAGGCGCCTGGGCGGGGCGGGCTGTTCACCAGCACCGTGGCCTCTTTTCTTCGGCAGTGCTCAAAGGGGACGACCTGATTTGCCTTGGGCGGCAGGGCACCGCCGGTCATGATCGCGATGGCGGTTTTTCCGGCAAGCCGTGGCAGATAGGTGGCGCCCGCGGCAATCTCGCCCGTTACTCTCAATGATACCGGTTCTGCGCCGGCGGTCAGGTCGCGGCTGTTGACGGCATAGCCATCCATGGCGGAGCGGGCAAAGTCCGGCACCGCGCGGGCGGCCTTGATGGCTTGGGCGGCGATGCGACCGGCGGCCTCCGGGAGAGTAACAGTTTCCGCAGTCAGGGGGGAGCAATGGCTGACAATCAGCCGTTGTGCTTCGATGAGCGAGAGGATCGGCATGACGACTCACGGCCCCATGGCGGCAAGACGGGCAAGGTCATGCTGGTGGTTGATGTTGTGAAAGGTGGTGAAATCCGGAAGGATCTGCAGAATCTCTTCGGCGGGGACCTTGCGGATACGCAGCTTTTCGTACAAGATGCCGATCTTGCATTGGTTGCGGGCGAGATTTTCCTCAATGACCGGCAGGATATTTTTGTTGTAGACCGCGTACAGCGGTTCCGGCCCTTCGTCCAGCCAGGGCAGCACCACCTCATGCTCGCCGGGCAGTTCACAGAGGAAACGGATCAGCTCCGGGCTGACCAGCGGCATGTCGCAGCCGCAGATAAAGGCGCGGGGCTGGGAGATAGTCCGCAGGGCGGCATGGATTCCGGCCAGGGGCCCGCAATTGTGGTAATGGTCGGCAGCCATGGGCCAGCCAAGAAACGCGTAGTCCTCTGGGGTATTGGTGATGAGCAGGGTCTCCGGGAAAAGTCCGGCAAGCCTGCGGGTGATGGTCTGGATCAGGGTGTCGCCCTGGTGGAGGGCCAGGGCCTTGTTGCTTCCGAAACGCGAGCTTTTGCCGCCCGCCAGAACCACCCCGGCAACCTGGGCAATCATTCGGCATCGGCCTGACGGATGGTGATGATAATCTCCCGGGGATCCTGGCACCCCTTGAGCGAACAGGTCATGCCGGTGATGGCCTGGCGGAGAAAGCTTTCCACGAAGGTGTTGAGATAGACCGGCTGGCCGTTTACCAGCAGGCTGGTTTTTTGCCTGGGAAAGGGCTTGATGAAGCGTTCTTCGAGAAAATCGGCCAAACCGGTGATATCGTCCAGGGTAAAGCCGGGGAGACCTGTGGGGCCTGCGGTGTCGCTGACCATGGCGACCCAGGTTTCATCCCGATCCGGCAAGGGCTCGGCATGCAAGGCCCTGCGGAAAACCTCGATTTTGGGAAGGGACAGCCTTTTGTATCCTTCGGTGAGCACCAGATCAATATCGCCGTAATAGCGGCCCACCAGCTCTTCGATGCTCAGATCCTCCGGGACATCGCGGATTATGCCCAGCCCCGTCGGGGAAGAGAGGGCCACGGTGGAGGCGCCGGCCTGCTTGTGACGCCAGGTGTCCTTGCCGGGCTTGTCCATCTCAAAGGTGTGGACATGGTGTTTGATGGTGCCGATGCGGTAGCCGCGGTGGTGCAATTCCGGGATAAGCTTTTCCAGAAGCGTGGTTTTGCCGGAGTCGGGCTTGCCGATGAATGCGATAACAGGGGGCATGGTCCGTGTTTGTCGCGGTATTTTGGTTCAGCCCGGCGGCCAGGACATGGCCCGGCCACCGAGAACGTGAAGGTGCAGGTGGAAGACGGTCTGGCCTGCCTCGGCGCCGTTGTTCATGACCAGGCGGCATTGCTCCGCGCCGTTTTCCCTGGCGAGTTGCGCGCCGATACGGACGACCTTGCCGATGAGCGCTTCGTCTTCGTCTGAAACCGCACCCGGGCCGCTGAGATGTTTTTTGGGGATGACCAAAAAGTGCGTGGGCGCCTGGGGGCTGATGTCCCAGAAGGCGAAGACCTCATCATCTTCGTACAGTTTTTTGGCAGGAATTTCACCGTTGATGATCCTGCAGAAAAGACAGGGGTTGCTCATCCGCTTCTCCTTGTGTGTAAGGTAGGCTTGTTGCAGGATGATACTGTCCGGGTCCGGTTCTGTCAAATGTAAAGCCAGGGCTGCGGGCCATGGGGGGGTCAGTCTCCCTGATGACAGTTTGCGGCTATTCTGGTACTGTTGCGGTGTGCTGTGTTGCAAGGGAAGAGCCACGCGGAAAATCAAGGTATATATCCACGGATTCACCGGAAAACCGACAGAGGGGATGTTATGCGTCAGTTTGTTGTTGATGAGTTGAGCAAAGAGGAACAGGATAATCTGGAGTCATATCTGAAGCGGACCGTCAAAGCAGGCGCCATGGAGGGGATGTTTTGGCTGGAGGTGCCGGAGGATCTGCTGGCCGAAGCCCAGCTGGGGCACGAGCAATGCGGTCCATTTTTTTTCGGGATCGAGGTGGGGCGGGGCCGGTTGATCGCTGAATTTCTGGTCCGGAGCCAGAGCAACCTGCATTGCTCGTGTATCAGCTATTCCACCCCGGCCCAGCGCCAGTTTCTCCTTGGTTTTCTTGACCGGATGCTTGCGGATGAACATATCAAGGCGTGATGGCGTCGCAGGCTCGCTTACCTGCGAATCCGTCAAGGCGTAGGAGTTGATCGTGCGGAGCGCCGTTTTTCTTTGTCTGCTCATGGGGTATGTTTTCAGTCTCCAGGCCGGGTTGTGCCGGGCCGGAGGCGAAGCGGATCATGCGGAAAAACAGTTTGTCTGTCCGTTTCCGGATATGACAACCGATGTTTTGCCCCTGACCTATGCCCAGGTCAGGGAGGATACTGTTCCTATCTATGCCCAGCCGCAGGACGAAGCATCCGGGGTCTCCCCGGTCCGGGTTACCAGAAATGGTTTTATGTGGGTCAGTCTCAGTGATCCCCGCCCGGTCATGGTGGACGGGCAGGGTTGGTACAAGATCAATGAACGGGAATACATGCGGGCGGACAAGCTCCGGCTGGCCAAACCCTCGGGTTTTCAAGGGGCCATGGTGCCGCGGGATTTTGCCAAGAGATTTGCCTGGATGATCTTTCACACCCGGGTTTCTCCCGGGCCGGGGCTGCTTCCGGTTGAAGAGGAGGACCCGGCCGTGGTGCCGGCGAGATCCCTGGTCATTGTCCACGAGATACGGGAAGCCGAACAGCGTAAGTGGTGCCGGATCGGCACCGGCGTATGGGTTCCTCATGCTCGCCTTGCCATGGTGATCCCAAGCAACCGCCCGGAGGGAGTGGGTGGGGCGGAACGCTGGATAGAGGTGAACCTTACCGAGCAGACCCTGTCCGCTTACGAGGGAGACCAGCTGATTTTTGCCACCCTGATTTCTTCAGGAGATGAGCGTTTTCCAACAATTAAGGGGTTATTTCGAATCTGGGCCAAGGTCAGAATCGGCAAAATGAGCGGCGGTGAAGATGATTCGGACCGCTATCATGTGGAAGATGTGCCATGGCATATGTACTTTTATAAATCATACGGGCTGCACACCTCCTATTGGCACGATTTTTTCGGGCTGTCCAATTCCCACGGCTGCGTGAATCTGGCGCCCAAGGACGCGCTCTGGCTGTTTGAATGGACCAGCCCGAAAAGGAACAACAAGGGGAATTGGCAGGAGGCGACCCAGGGCGATCCGGGAACTTGGGTCTGGGTGCATGAAACGCCGGTGGCGATGGGGGAATGAGCCGGACTTATTGCTGGATGACAACCTGGGTGCCAACGGTGACGACCTTGAACAATTCCTCAATGTCTTGGTTGCGTAAGGCTACGCAACCATACGTCCAGTCCCAGGTTTCACCTCCGCCATGGATGAAGATTTCGCCGCCCAGAGGGGTGTCCCACGGGGGGATGGATTTTCTGGAGATTTTCTCGATGATCCGGTCGCGGTCGCCCTTGGTGATGAGTTTCTGCTCAAGCCCCCGCTCGGCATCCTCAATGCTCGGGTAGCTCAAGCCCAGCGACAGGTGGTATTTGCTGCGCGGGTTTTTTATGCAGATATAATAACTTCCTTCCGGGGTGCGCTTGTCCCCTTGGCGGATTTTGTCGCCAACCGGGTTGAAGCCAAGCTTGACCGGATAGGTGCGGAGCAGCTTTTCCTCGGAATATAGGAAAAGCTTTTTTTTGGCTTTTTTGATCACTATTTTTGCGGCCTTGAGGGGAGCGGTGACCGGTAGGCCGGGATCGATATCTTCATCATTCTGTTCATTGCTCTGTTCTTCATTCTGCGGGGCGCAGGGTAAATCCGCCGGCGGGAGCTGGGCGGTTTGTGAAGGAATTTTGCTGGAGCAACCGCTTTGCAGGAAGGCGAAGACAAGGACGAGAAACACGAAGAGAAAAGCAGGAGGGATTGATAATCCTACAACGGAGAGTCGTGATTTCCAGATCATAGTGCGAAGTCCAAAATAATGTTAATTCGCAAGCACATTTTTGCCCTTCTACCTGCCGGAAATTTCAAGTAGGTGTC
>JAZDIS010000517.1:0-8110 GCA_043804705.1 Pseudomonadota bacterium
GACCCTGTTAACTTATTTCAGGCGGAGACATTACAGGTCGAGGAGGTGTAATCATGAATCGCAGCGATGCCTTGCGGGTGCTTGCCAGGGCCAAACCCGAACTTGCTGAACGCTTCGGGGTTGTCCGGCTGGTTTTGTTCAGTTCCATGGCTCGGGATGAAGTGCGTCCGGACAGTGATGTGGATGTGCTGGTTGCCTTCGATGGCCCGGCTACTTCACAACGTTATTTCGGGGTGCAGTTTTACCTTGAAGACGCTCTGGGTTACTCGGTTGACTTGGTTACCGAAAAGACTTTGCGCCCGGAACTGCGGCGGTTCATTGAGCGGGAGGCGATCAGTGTCTGAGCGTGAATGGCGATTTTTTCGCATCCCCGCTGAAATCCGCGAATCCGCTCCCGAGATCCCCTGGCGCCAGATCATCGCCACCCGTAACCGATTGATCCATGCCTATCTCGGCATCGACAACGACATCCTGTGGAACATCATCGAGCAGGACATCCCCGTCCTGCTCCCGCAACTGAAGAACCTGAAAAGCCGTTTCGCGGAATAAGAGCGGCATCAGGTTCAGGCTTGACTTCCGGACCCGTGCTCTTCTGAAACTCGGAAAGAAGACAAGGCTGAACAGTACGCACAGGCGTAATAGCGCCATCCGGAATCCCTCCCCCTCCAACGAACCATTGCCAAGTGCTTGCGGCGAGGTCAAAGGCGCCAAGATCCCGGGCCATTTTCCGTGCGGCTGGCCGAAACAAAAAAATAACCCGGCCAAAGGCAAGGGGCACAAAGGGTTGCACGCACCCCCCTGCAAGAGGCCAAAAAAAATCTGGTTTGCCTTTCTCATTCCTGTTACTCTCTTCGAAAGCTTCAGTGAATTTCTCTTCTTTTTCGAGGAGATAGTTTTAGGCGTCCGGGCGGTTGCAGCGGGCGCGGGTACTGTTTGATCCGCCGGATCGCAAACGAGAGGGGCCTCTGCCGCATGGATAAACAGATACATTTTCTTATTACCGGCGAACGGGGGCAAATCCGTTCGTTTGTTGTCTCCAGAAAGACCCTGCAGATTGTGTTCGGGGTCTGTTGTTTCCTCGTCCTGGGCAGCGGATTCGGCTGGTTCTCTTCCATGGAAAATTTTGTCCTGCGCCAGCGGCTTGCGGCTGCGGAAAAAGATCTGGCTGTCACCGTCGCCTTGAACACCAGCATGCAGGACCGGACAATCAAGCAGGAGAAGGAGCAGCAGGCCCTGCTGAACGCCGCCCTTACCGATCTGAAACGAAAAAGCCAGGTTATCGAATCCATTCTCGCCTCGGTGGGGGTAAAGCTTGAGGTGCATGAGAGCGCCAAAGGCGCGGGCGGCCCTTTTACCCGGCAGCCGCAGGATTCGTACGAAGGCCTCACCCTCAAAGTGGACCATTACCTGGATACCATTCAGTCCGTGCCGCTGGGGGCGCCGGTCCGGGGAACCATTACCTCCCGGTTCGGGGGACGGCTTGATCCCATCAACGGACAGCCCGCCTTCCACAGCGGGGTTGATATCAAAAACAACCCCGGCACCAAGATCATGGCCCCGGCGGATGGCGTTGTCGCGGCCAACGGCTATGATAAAGGTCATGGCCATTTCATCGAAATAAATCACGGCAACAGATTCAAGACCAGCTATCTCCATCTCCAGCAGGATTTTGTCAAGCCCGGCGATACCGTGGCCAGGGGGCAGGTCATCGGGCTGGTGGGCAACTCGGGAAGAAGTACGGGGTCCCATCTGCACTATGAAATCAAATACCGCGACAGGCTGATCGACCCGGTCAAATTTATCCAGGTGAATCACAGCGCCGCTGCAGTGTCAGCGCAGAAAGGCTCATAAGGGAAGGGTCTGAAAGAGAGAGGGGTGTTTCGCAAGGGCTTCTGAAAAATCCACAGCAGGTGATTGGCATGGGGTTTTTTAACAGGCAGGGCATCGGCGGGGAAAAGGCGGAAACGATAACCAGCGTCATCGGCGCGGAGATGCAGCTTGTCGGGGATATCTCGTTCAAAGGCAAGCTGCGCCTCGACGGCAAGGCCGAAGGAAATATCCGCGGCGAGTATCTCATCCTTGGCGAAACCGGCACCATCTCCGGGGACGTTGTGGTCAACACCTTTGTCTGTTCCGGCCGGGTCGAGGGCACGGTCAACGTCAAGAAGCTCTATGTGGTGAAAAGCGGTTTCATCGAGGGCAAGGTCGAAACCATGGATCTGGCGGTGGAGTCCGGCGCCGTGCTCAACGGGGAAATCAAATCCCGGACTCAGGAATTGCGGCTGGTGCCCGGCTCTGCTGCTCCGGAAGCAGCGGATTGGGAGTTGATGAAAGAGGCCGCCTCCCAAACCCCGGCCAAAAAGAAAGGCGTTGCCATCAAGTAATCCCAGCCGAAAGTTCTGTGTCTGTCTGCCGCCATGCGAATCCCGGATGGCGGCTTTTTTTATGGTGCAGCGCGGATATTTGATTCAGGTCAAGGGAAAGAGGGGGCGGATCGCGTATAATGGGAAGCACATGAAGCTATATTCAATCCGCCCCCAGGAGGTGCCGCGATGATGATGAAAAAGAGTCTTGCCGAGACCAGGGTTTTCGACAGCCGGAGCATGAAAAAAGTCTTGATTCACGATTCGCCCTGGTTTCGGATCCTGAATTTCAATCTCAGCGCCGGGCAGGTGTTCCCGGTGCATTCCCATGATACGGAAGGCCAGCTCTCCATTCTGGTGCTGGAGGGAACCGGGGAATTCCTCGGCAAGGACGACCAGGCCATCCCGGCGCAGGCAGGCGACTTGCTGCTCTGCGACATCAGCGAACCCCACGGCGTCCGGGCCCATACCGATCTGCGGATTCTGGTGACCATCGCCCCGCCGTTTTAAACAGTCTCCGCACGAACACGAAAGAAGAGGACCACACAGCATGGGCAGACAACAGGTGGCGGTGCGCGATGAGGTCATCCGGCTGGGGCAGCTTCTCAAGCTGGCCGGGGTGGTTGAGACCGGCGGCGAGGCCAAGCTCCGGATCCAGGAGGGAGAGGCGCGGGTCAACGGCGAGGTGGAAACCCGCCGGGGCCGTCAGCTTGTCCCCGGAGATCTGGTGGAGTTTGCCGGGGAGATTCTGGAGATTGTTGTCAAGGCGGGCGATTAGGCCGCAGCCAGGGCCTTCTCGTAGGCCAGTCGTGTGGCGCTGTTAAAACAGACAAAGAGGATGCCGGCGGGATTTTCGTTTTCCGCCAGGGCTCGCCGCGCCTCCTGCACGGCAATGCGGGCCGCCTCTTCCTTTGGGTAGCCGTAGGCCCCGGTGCTGATCGCGGGAAAGGCGATGCTCCGCAGGCCGTATTCCCGGGCCAGGGAAAAACAGCTCCGGTAGCAGCGGGCCAGCAGCTCCGGCTCCCCCTGGGTACCGCCGCGCCAGACCGGCCCCACCGTGTGGATGACCCAGGCGGCCGGCAGATTGTAGCCTTTGGTGATCCGCGCCTCACCCGTCGGGCAGCCGCCCAGACTCCGGCATTCCGCGAGCAATTCCGCTCCGGCGGCCCGGTGGATGGCGCCGTCCACTCCGCCGCCGCCAAGCAGGGAATTGTTGGCGGCATTGACGATGGCCTCCGCCTTGATTCCGGTGATATCCTCGTCCGTAAGCACAATTCCGCCGGTTCCCATGCAGGCCACCCCCCTTTCACCATAAAAAAAGGCAGCCCCTTGCCGAGGCTGCCTTGTCCGGAACACCTTTCCCGAAAAAAAAATCAGATCCCTGAAGCGGCGCTGGTCATCTGGTCATAGAATTCGGTGATCTGGTTTTTCTTGTCTGATTCCATGCAGGCCATGGCCGCCCTGGGATGCTGGTTCATGACGCCGCCGACCATGTAGGGGATGAAGTAGCCCCAGTCGATTTTTTCCCGCCAGGGAAGAATCTCTTCCTCGATGACCTTGATGAGCGGGCGCACGTTGAACTTGGGGTTTTTGAGAAAGGACAGCAGCAGCTCCGTGGGGCAGTTGCCCGCGCCGCGGCCCATGCCGTAGAGGGTGGCGTCCAGATAGTTGATCCCGCAGATGATGGAAGAGATGGTGTTGGAAAAGGCCAGCTGCTGGTTGTTGTGGGCGTGGATGCCTATGATCTTGCCCGGCAGCCGTTCCATGTATTTTTTGGCCAGCAGCTCGATGTCTTCCTGGTAGAAGGCGCCGAAGCTGTCCACCAGGTAGATGACCGGCACCCGGCTTTTGGCCAGATCGTCGAGCCCTTCCTCCAGCTCCCGAGGGCCCACGGTGGAAACGGCCATCAGGTTGATCGTCGTCTCGTAGCCCTTGTCCTGGCAGTGGTGGGCCAGGGCGATGGCCTTGTCGATCTGGTGGATGTAGCAGGCCACCCGGACCATGTCGAGGACGCTGTCCTTTTTGGGGCGGATATCGTTGTAGTCGATGCGGCCGATGTCGGCCATGGCCGAAAACTTGATTTTCTTTTCCCCCTCGCCGATTATCCGCAGCAGATCATCCTCGGCGCAGAATTTCCAGGGGCCGACTTCGTTGCGGGAAAAAGCGGATTCGGAGCTGAGGTAGCCGATCTCCATGTAATCGACCCCGGCCTCGGTGAGCCCCTGATAGACGGCGCGGACGAACTTGTCGTCGAACTGCCATTTGTTCATCAGGCCGCCGTCGCGGACAGTGCAGTCAATAACTTTGATTTCCGGTCTGAACATGGGGAAGTCTCCTTGGAAAAGGCACAAATTCACTTAACTATCCAGCTCAATGCCGGAAATGGTCAAAAAACACCGAACCGTAACTGTCCAGCAGTGCCGTAGCTGCTAGGCAGAAGCCTGTGACGTGTGCTGGTGCACATGAACAGGCTGATAACAACGCAGATGCGGTGTTGCTGGACAGTTACAAATTTGCCAAACAAAGGAGGGAATCATACCCTATCTTTCGTCTTGCGGCAATGCTCGATGAAATTTTTCACGTTCTCGCCGATCTGGGTGAGGTTCTTCTCCCGCAACGCCTTGCCGCCGAAGAGGCTGGAGGATACGCCCACCGCTGCGGCGCCCGCCTCGAAATACTCGGCAAGATTGGCCAGGCTCACCCCGCCCACGGCAACGAGTTTGAGGTGATCGAAAGGACCGAGGAGGTCCTTGAGGTACCGGGGGCCGCCCATGGCGCCGCAGGGGAAGACCTTGATCAGATCGGCCCCGGCGGACCACGCTGCGTACACTTCTGTGGGGGTCAGCGCCCCGGCGACAATGGGGATGCCTTCCGCCTTGGCATACTCGATCACCCCGAGGTCCAGATTGGGGGTAACCAGGAACATGGCCCCGGCAGCCACACCCCGCCTCGCTTCCTCGAGGGTGCGGATGGTGCCCATGCCCAGCAGCTTGCCGGCGGGCACGGCGGAGCGGTATTCCCGAACGATCTCCTCGGCGCCCGGCGTGTTCATGGTGACTTCCATGGCCGTAAGCCCGGCGGCAAAGGAGATCTGCATCACCTCGCCGAAGAAATCGCCCTCCACCCCCCGCAGTATGCCGATGACCGGAACCTTTAGCTCCATGCGTCGCTCCTTTGAGTTTTTTTCGCGGGGGTATTGTACCACGCGGGCATAATGCACACGAGGAGATTTGCCGCGCGCAAGATCCGCCTATTTGCGGGGCTTGACCCGGCTGGTGGGCTGGGCCTGCCAGGGATCGTCCGGCCAGTGGTGTTTGGGATAGCGGCCCCGGAGTTCCTTTTTCACCGCATGGTAGGCTCCTTCCCAGAAGCCGCGCAGATCCCGGGTGATCTGCATGGGCCGCTGGGCAGGGGAAAGCAGGTGGAGCAGCACCGGCACCGTGTTGTTGCAGATTTGGGGGGTGTCGGCCAGCCCGAACATTTCCTGAAGGCGCACCGCCAGGACCGGGGGCTCGCCGGGGGTGTAGCGCAGCCAGACCCGTGAGCCGCTGGGCACCGTGAGATGGGTGGGGGCCTCCCGGTCCAGCCGGCTCTGCTGTTGCCAGTCGAGCCGGGCGGCAAGGATGGCGAAGAGATCAAGCTTCTTGAGCTGCTCCGCGCTCCGCATCCCGGTGAGATAGGGGGGCAGCCACTGCTCAAGGCTTTCGAGCAGGCAGGTATCCGAGACCTCCGGCCAGCCCGCTTCCGGCTGCCAGAGGTGCATGCTTATGAGCCGCGCCTGCAACTCCCTGGCCTTGTCGCTCCAGGGCAGAGCGGCAAGGCCAAGGCTGCGGATGCCGGAGAGCAGGGCGGCCAGGACGGCTTCGCTTGAGGGCTTTGCCAGAGGGGCGGCCTCCAGAATCAGCTCGTCCAGCCGCAGGAGGCGCTGGCTCTTCACCATGCCGCTCTGTTCTTCCCAGAAGACCTTTTCCTCTTGGTGCAGCCGGGCTTTAAACAGGGTCAGCAGCGATTCCTTGGCAAGGGGGGCGGCGAGAAAGATGCGGCCCTCGATCCGGCCCGCGTCCAGTTCGGCCACCGCCAGATACTCATGGGCCGCGAGCCGGTCATGGGCAGGCAGGCTCGCCCCCCTGCCGGAAGTGAGCTTGTACTGTCCCCTGCCCTCGGCGCGGCGCTGGGCGAGCCGGTCCGGGAAGGCCAGGGCCAGGAGTTCGCCTGCCGTCGCCGTGAGCAGGGTTGTTTCCCCCTCTTTTTTCCGGGCGGGTTTTGGCAGATGCTCCCGAAGCTGTCTGCTGGTTTGGATCACCCTGCGGCAAGCATCGGTATCCGCCTCCAGGGATCTTGCCGCAGCCGGGCCGTCGGTGCGAAAGGCCGCCAGGGCGTGGAGCCGGTCTTCGATATCCGCCGAACGGTCCCGCCCCTTGAGGATATCCCGCTCCGAGAGCAGGGCGGCAAGATCGCAGGCCAGGCCGGTTGCCCCGTGTTTTGCCGCCGCCATCAGCATGAGGCCAAGGCGCGGATGGGCCGGGAGTTCGGCCATTTTCCGGCCAAGGGGAGTGATGCGGTTCTGCTGGTCCAGGGCGCCGAGGGTGAGCAGCACGGATTGCGCCTGGGCGAAATGTCCGGCCGGCGGGGGATCGAGCCAGCGTAAGGTCTCAGGATCATGCACCCCCCAGCGGGCCAGGTCCAGGACCAGCTGGCTCAGGTCGGCGCCCAGAATCTCCGGCGGGTCGAAGGGCTTGAGGCCGTGTTCCTCGCCGGTGCTCCACAGCCGGTAACAGTGGCCGGGGCCAAGGCGTCCGGCCCGCCCGGCGCGCTGGGTGGCCGAGGCGCGCGAGATGCGCTGGGTGGTCAGGCGGCTCAGGCCGCTGTTGGGATCGAATTGCGGACTCCGTTTCCAGCCGCTGTCCACCACGGTATGGATGCCCTCAATGGTGATGCTGGTTTCGGCGATGGGCGTGGCCAGGATGATGCGCCGCCGCCCCTGCCGGTCCGGCTGCACCGCGGCGGTCTGGGCCGCGAGGCTCAGGTCGCCGTACAGCGGGTGAATGACGATTTCGGCCTCGGCTGGCGGCAGGCCTGCGGTCAGCAGCGCCTGGGTATGGCGGATTTCCGCGGTACCGGGAAGAAAGGCCAGGATATCGCCCGGCTGCCCGGTCAGGGCCCGGTGGATGGCGGCAGCCACCTGCCTTGCGATCTCGCGGGGCTGGGGCTGAAGCAGTTGCCCTGTCCGGCAGTATTCCACGCCCACGGGGTAGCTCCGGCCCGTGCCCAAGACCAGCGGGGCGTTATCGAGCAGCCGGCTGACCGCCCCGGTGTCCAGGGTGGCGGACATGATCAGGAGCTTGAGATCATCCCGCAGGCCGGTCATCACATCAAGGCAGAGGGCCAGGGCCAGATCACCCTGCAGGCTGCGCTCATGGAACTCGTCAAAAATAACCAGCCCTACCCCGGCCAGCTCGGGATCGTCCTGCATCCTCCGGGTGAGCACCCCTTCGGTCACCACCTCCACCCTGGTTGCCGGAGAGACCTTTGCTTCAAAGCGAACCCGATAGCCCACGGTTTGGCCGACCTCCTCGCCCAGCTGCCGGGCCATGAAGGCGGCGGCCAGCCGGGCCGCAAGCCTGCGCGGCTCCAGCATCAGGATGGTTTTGCCCGCCAGCCATGGCTCCCCAAGCAGGGCCAGGGGCGCAACCGTGGTCTTGCCCGAGCCGGGCGGAGCGCTGAGAACCACGGCCTCGCGGCCGGTC
>JAZDIS010000518.1:0-2773 GCA_043804705.1 Pseudomonadota bacterium
CACCGGCCGCCTCCTGCAAGTGGTGGGCCGGGTACTGCGCCCGGCCCACGGCAAGCTGCCCCGAGTCTACGATTATGTCGATCCGGTGGGGGTTTTGAGCTCCTCGGCCCAAAGCCGCTGGCTTACCTTCCAGCAGGGATAGGGTGTTTTTTTCAGCCTTTGCAAATTCTTTCCCCCCGTGTTAGAAACACCTTTTTTGCGGGAGGGGGCTTTCCCGGCGATCCGCAACCGGACCAGCAAAGGCAAGGCCGGAGGTCTCGTCGGGAACCGTAACCTAACTATCCGGATAAAAACAAAAAACAGGCTGGGCAGTTATACTCCGGAATATCTGCAAGAGGGGCACGGCATGAAGGTAAAACAGCTTGAAATCCGTCTGGAAAATAAGTCGGGGCGGTTGGCCGACATCAGCCACACCCTGGCGAAAAACGCCATCAACATCCGGGCGCTGTCATTGACGGACACCGCTGCGTTCGGCACCCTCCGCCTGGTGGTCAACGATACCGTCAAGGCCCAGCAGATTTTGCAGGAAAACGGCTTCACCGTGGGCGTCACCGAGGTGCTGGCCGTGGAGGTGCCGGACAAGCCGGGCACCTTGGACTGCCTCCTCCAGATGGCTGTCAAAGGCGGCCTCAATGTGGAATACCTGTACGCTTTTTCCAAAAAAAGCGGTGAATCCGGCATGCTCCTGTTCCGCTTCGACGACCAGGACGCTGCGGCGGCGCTCTTCAAGAAGGCGGGTTGCCGGTTGTTGAGCGACGACGAAGTCCACGCCCTGTAAGCAAACAATCAGGCGCGAAGAAAAAGGATACCCCATGGCCATCTCACAAAAAATGCTCGGCTTTGCGGAGCGTTCCTCCTGGATCCGCAAGATGTTTGAAGAAGGCGCCCGGCTCAAAGCCCGGTACGGCGCGGATCAGGTCTGCGACTTCAGCCTCGGCAACCCGGATCTGCCGCCGCCCGCCCGGTATCATGAGGCGGTGCGCAAGGTGACCGCGGCGGAAGGTCCAGGCGCGCACGGCTATATGGCCAACAACGGCTATCCCTTTGTCCGGGAGGCTGTGGCGCAGCAGCTCGCGGCCGAGCAGGGGGTGGGCATGGGCCAGGACGATATCCTCATGACCGTGGGCGCTGCCGGAGCCATCAATGTGGTGATGAAGGCCCTGCTTGATCCGGGCGACGAGGTGATCATCCTCGCCCCCTTCTTTGTCGAGTACAACTTCTATGTGGACAACCACGGCGGGGTGACGAAGATCGTCAACACCGCCGCGGATTTCAGCCTGGATCCGGCGGCCATCGAGGCGGCCATCACCGCGAAAACCAAGGCGATCATCATCAACAGCCCCAACAACCCCACCGGCCAGATCTATTCGGCCGCGGAGCTCACCGGGCTGGCCGGGGTTCTGGCCAAGGCCCCGCAGACCGTCTACCTGATCAGCGACGAGCCTTACCGCAAGATCGTCTACGACGGCCACCTGGTGCCCAGCATCTTCAAGGCGTATGGCAACAGCCTCATCGTCTCTTCGTATTCCAAGGATCTCTCCCTGCCGGGCGAACGCATCGGCTATATCGCCGTGCACCCGGAGATCGAAGGCAAAGCCCAGCTCCTCGGGGCCATGACCCTGGCCAACCGGATCCTCGGCTTTGTCAATGCCCCGGCTCTGATGCAGCGGGTGGTGGCCCAGCTCCAGGGGGTGACGGTGGACTGCGGGGTCTATGCCCGCCGCCGCGCGCTGTTCTGCAAGGTGCTGAGCGAGGCGGGCTACGAGTTTGTCCCGCCCAAGGGCGCTTTCTACATGTTCCCCAAATCGCCCATTGCTGATGACGCCCGGTTTGTCGGGCTGCTGGCCGAGGAGAAGATCTTGGGCGTGCCGGGCAGGGGCTTCGGGATGCCGGGCTATTTCCGTCTCGCCTTCTGCGTGGAGGATGCGGTGATCAGCCGCTCCGCCGAGGGCTTCAAAAAGGCCTTGGCCGCAGCCAGGGCTCTCACATAATCATTCGAGGTTTTCTCATGGGAGACGCATTGGCGCTACTCGCCCTGCTGGTTGGGCTGGAATTGGTTCTCGGGGTGGACAACATCCTGGTCATCTCGATCTTTGTCGGGCGATTGCCCGCGGAAAAGCGCGACTCCGCCCGGCTGGCCGGGCTCGCCTTCGCCATGCTGGCGCGGATCGGCATGCTGGTCGCCCTGCTCAGCCTGACCAACCTCACCAACACGGTGCTGCTGGATTTCTCCGTCCGGGATCTGATCCTGATCTCCGGCGGGCTCTTCCTGCTCTTCAAGGCGGTGAAGGAGATTCACCACACGGTGGAGGCCAAAGAGGAAGCGGGCGGCCCGGGCATGGTCATGGGCGGCTTTGCCGCGATCATCAGCCAGATCGTCCTGCTGGACATCGTCTTTTCCATCGACTCGGTGATCACCGCCATCGGCCTCACCGACCAGGTCTGGATCATCATCAGCTCGGTCATTGTCTCCTTCGTGGCCATCCTCTTTTTTGCCCGCTCCATCGGCGAGTTCATCCTGCAGCATCCGGCCATCAAGATCCTCGCCCTCTCTTTTTTGATCACCATCGGGGTGACCATCTTCATGGAAGGGCTGCACAAGCATGTACCCAAGGGCTACATCTACCTGCCCATGGGCTTCGCCCTGCTGGTCGAGATCCTGCAGATGCGTTACGAGCACAACCGCAAAAAGGGCCTTGCCGCCGCCGGGCCGATGTCATAAAGGCACCCCCATCATAACCCTCCCCATCCATGAAATCCTGCCCCGGCTGCG